>CBDUWK010000400.1:0-2983 GCA_965370905.1 uncultured bacterium
GTCTGATATATGGGTTATGGCTATTATGTGGACCAGGGGTCAAAAAGGCGGCGCGGACGTTTTCGCTCTCCTGAACTAGTACTTACGCCATTCCGGTCTATCTTCTGTAAGTTTCATTTCAGCGGACGAATTGAAGAAATTTCTCTCTTGGCCGAAAGTCTCCAAAATAGCAGGAGAAGCCAGAAGAAAAGTTGGAGAGAGATCCCACCTCAAAATTATACCCCAGGATCCAACCCACTTCCTCGCGGAAAGAAGATCGGAAGCTCGGATTTTACTAAATAAAAAGAAAGCTTCCTTTGGAAGTTTTCATCATCTGGAAAGTTACACAAATTCTGCCGCCGCCCTTTTTATGATCGATCCCCATAATAGAATGGGTAGATGGGTTGACAATCCCACCAACCCTGGTATTCTAATAGAAGCCGCAGAAGCTCAGGGAAGAGTCAAAGCCCGACTGAGCTGGCTGAAGAATGAAGAGAACGCTGGAAAGAACCTTTGTGGTTTTTGGTCAGGTAGTTGGGATGCAGCCACTCAGGATTCCGACCTCGACGTCGAAAACTTCCATGTAGTTGAAACCGAGGATCCTGAAAAGCTGCGTTTTATGTTCTGGCGTAAATGGAGAGCCGAACAGATAAGGAATATTTCGGCATGAGCTATGCTCAATATATACCTACGACTTGAATCCCTCTCTCCTTAGAATTTAGGCTACCAATGATTCCGTTTCCCACCTTGGAATAGAACACGGCCTACTAAAATCGATCCCACACCGACGAAAAAGGTACCCACCAGGACTGAAAGCAGTTCAGGATACGCCCACAGAAGCAGACCGAATCCGATTGTTGTTACGCCAGCCCAGAATGAGAGACGACGATATGCAGGTGATTCTTCGTTATACATGATATTTTCCTCACGTAAAACACTGATTATTAGAATTTATTGCTCAATACCTTAATAAAATGAGCTTACAGTTTAGGAGTGTATAAGAAAATATCCCTATTAAATGCTTGATTTCCCATCGAAAAATAACGACATTTTATAGCTACCTCTAATTTTCGTGCATGATTACGTGGTTGTTTTAGATGAATTCTTTAATAGGAGAACAAATGGTCGCTGAAAAAACTCACGACCAAGAACGTGAGTTCGTCGGTCTGAATCGTCAGCTCCTTGAAAAGCTCTGGACTTATAACCGCGCCATCTCTGAAATATTAGACGAATCCGAAACCGACTCTCACGCACGCAACAGCCTTTATTCCTACTTTTGGCTTCTCGAAAGAGGATACGACCTTCGGGAAGATGCTATCCATTCCATGGAGTGGGAACTCGCAAAGCAGTGCCTGCGCGTTGCCAAGACGATCATTTCCCGCCGGTCTCAGCGTCTCACCGGCTTCGATATGGTTAACTTGCTGCGCAAACTGGCCAAACCGAATGTCTCCGCTAAAACCTTAAGCAACGTCAATCCCGGATTTTTAATTGAATTGGAACGTTTGTGGGCTGGTTGTAGAGCCAGATCAGGTATATATCGTGGACTCGATAAGCCGGATTTTCTATTAATGGATGGACGTGAGGCTGCTGCTGCTCGCAGTGACCACCTCGATAGTATGGCCGAGTGGATGCATTCCGGGATTGCTAGGTTTCCTACCGGTCTCGATGATTCTGTTATCAATCTTCGCAGAGAGAATAAAAATAGGATAATCGCTTCGCTCGGAGCATCAGACGACGAGTGGAATGATTGGCGTTGGCAGCTCCGGTACGTTATAGATAAATGCGAAGATCTTAATAAAATTTGTGAAATATCACCCGAAGAAGAGAACGCCCTAAAGATCGCCGAGGAGAACAAGGTCCCCTTCGGTATTACTCCCTATTACGTTCATTTAATGGACCCTGATCCTTCCAGCCAGGAAGATCGAGCTGTACGCTACCAGGTAATACCTCCCATCGAATACGTAGAGAGAATGTCTGTGGCGCGCAGGATGCAAGATAATTCACTCGATTTCATGCAGGAGCGCGATACCTCGCCCGCTGACCTCATAACCCGTCGCTATCCCATGATCTGTATCCTCAAGCCATATAACACTTGTGCCCAAATCTGCGTTTACTGCCAACGCAACTGGGAAATTGACGCCTGCCTCGATCCCAACGCGATGGCTTCCCAGAAGCAACTAGATAGCGCTCTCAAATATATTGAAGATCATCCCACCCTGAAGGAGGTTCTTGTGACCGGCGGCGATCCCTTGATAATGAGCGATGGTCGCCTGAAGTCAATCTTGGATCGTCTGGCAGCTATAAAACATATCGAACGTATCCGCATTGGTACACGTACACCGGTTGTTTTACCCATGCGTATCACCGACAACCTCGTTAACCTCCTGAACAGTTACCGTCAGCCCGGACAAAGGGATGTATGTATCGTTACTCATTTCGAACATCCCTACGAAGTTACACCTGAAGCCGCAGAGGCCGTTGACCGCTTCCGCACGCGCGGCTTGTCCGTCTCCAATCAAACCGTATTCACCTTTGCGAACAGTCGCCGTTTCGAAATGGCGGCGTTGCGCCGTACGCTACGGTTAATAGGCATTGAGCCTTACTACACCTTCGTAGCCAAGGGCAAAGAGGAGACCAATTGGTACCGCATCCCCATCGCGCGTGTACAACAGGAAAGGCACGAAGAAGCACGTTTGACCCCCGGAACCTGGAGGACGGACGATACTATATTCAATGTTCCGCGCCTGGGTAAGAACTATTTAAACCGCCAACAGGATCATGATCTGATCGCTATTCTTCCAGACGGCAGACGAGTGTACGAATTTCATCCCTGGGAGAAAAAGATCGCCTTAGTAGATACGTATATCCATACCGACGTCGCCATCCACGAATACCTCCAGCGCCTCGAAGATACGGGCGAGAATTCTGACGACTATTCGACCATCTGGTATTATTATTAATTTAAGTAGGTGAGTTATAAGATTGGTTGTTTTTGCCGGCTATG
>CBDUWK010000401.1:0-2981 GCA_965370905.1 uncultured bacterium
CAAGAACCGAACGCCTGGGAGATCACTTCGCAGAACACTTATGATTCCACCCTCTTTGCACTTTTAATATATGGTAATTCCTGGAAGATCCAACCGATAGATCCAATCCAGATCGATCCCGGCACGGTCTGGCGAGCTGCTACCATGGCCTATGATGAGGGCGAAATCCAGGCTTTCGGAGTCGGCGATGGTCAGAACGAGCTGTTTTACGTCTTCGACGGCTCGACGTTGCCCACCGGCGATGCCTGGAATACTGTCTTTCAAGGGATAGTTCCTGATGGCGAGTGGGGACTTTTGAACATGCCTATCGCTAATGACTGGATGATACGTTACGGGGAATTTCCCACCATCGACCGCCTTTTCTACGTTAATGACATCGATGAGGGAGGTCAAAATGCCATCTCTCTCTGGGACGAGATACATGACATTACCGAGGACTTGCCCAACATTCCGCAGGTTTATGTCTCAGCAACAGGCGATTCCTCGGAGCCGCAACCGTCATATCAGTTCACCAGCACAGTCTATGATCCGGATAGCCCGACTCATACTTATCATTGGAATTTCGGTGATGGGACAACCTCAACCGATCCTAACCCGAGTCATATCTATGATTCACCTGGCTACCGAATGGTAGGATTGATCGTGATGGACGATGACAGCCTCTTCGGCGATGCCGCCATCCGCCTGCTGCCACCACCGGGCACACCGGACCCGGAATTTAAGCTAAATGACGCCGGTGACGTCATGTTAGCGCGACGCTACGAAGAACCTTGGGGCATTATTCCTAACTTGGGTGTGAACGCCATCTTCGAACGCACCAAGCCGATGTTCGGTGATTCAGCGGACTACAGCATGATCAATCTCGAATGCCCACTGACGGATGAGGGATATCCGCATCCCACCAAGGAATACTATTTCAGAGGCAGCCCCGAAAATGTCACCGGTTTGCAGTTTGCCGGTTTCGATTACGTAGCTCTCGGCAACAATCACGCTACAGACTACATGGAACCGGGATTGATAGAGACACAGACCGTTCTCGATACCGCGGGATTCATCTTTTCCGGGGCAGGGTTGAACGAATACTGGGCGACGCGACCGGCTTTCTTCACGGTAAACGGTATTCGCGTGGCAGTGCTCTCATATTGCAATCGCGATGGCCGCGAAGATTTCCTGCCACCTTTCCTGGAAGCAGGCTACAACAAAGCCGGTTTCGCTATGTTCGACGAACCGACCCTGGAAGCGACTATTCCTGCAGTCGATTCACTGGCGGACATAATTATCATACAAGCGCATGTGGGCACTGAATACGATTTTTCACCGCTGGATCAGCCCTCCTGGTACCAACCAGAACTTCCAAAGGACGAGTGGATACGCTATGATAACAGCCGCATAGATTCTGTTGACCGCTGGCTGGAACATCGCGCCATTGAGTTGGGAGCTGACGTGTTGTTCTGTCACCACCCGCACGTATTGCGCGGCTTTGAACTCTACCAGGACAAGCTGATCTGCCACAGCTTCGGCAACTTCGCCTTCGATCAGAATCACTGGGAAACCTACATGTCCATGATACTCTACTGTACGGTCACCAAGGACGGGATCAAGGACTTCGAATTCAAGCCGGTATATATAGACGATTATATCCCCACTCCTGCTAGCGGCGAACTAGGCGAGAGGATCATGCGCATGCTGGCAGCGCTATCAGAAGAACTGGAAACCGACGTGGCCTATGATTCCGCAACTCAGGTCGGCAGGATTGCCACAGATGACTGGCAGGCTTACGAATCCACGCGCCATGTCAGTCGAACCATAACCTTTAACGAAGAAGGCAGCTACTGGGTCTCCGAACCGATACGTATAGAAGATCCGGGCTTCCTGAGCGCTTTAGTATCCCTCAGCGGCATTCCCGGCGGAGCCGATCTAGACCTCTCGCTGGGACGGGAAATCCTGATGCACGGAGGCTTCGAATACGAAGGCGGCTGGCTCTGGAACTTCAATTCGGATGACGAATACCTGGAATCGATGTATCCACATTCCGGCACCTACTGTTTGGGCATACGCAGATCCGAGGGGCAGTCGTACGTAACCACCGACCAGGAAGACAACATCCCCATCGAGGAACAATCCCGCTATACGGTAGACGGTTACATGGCAGGTTCCAATTGTAGGAATGCTCAATTCGGGATAGCTTATTACAGCAGCCGCTTTGCCGGAAATCCTTTCGATGTCGATTACATTGATTCTCAACAGGGCGATCTCTCCTGGACGAGATTTTACCGGAACGTAACCTCGCCGAACGACGGCTGGTACGCCCGGGTTCGCTGCCGCAACCAGGGCCCACAGTCTGGTCTCGGCACGGCCTTCTTCGACGATTTAGCACTGATAGAATGGACCTCCGGCTGGACGTCCATCTCCACCGGCTACTACGAGATCCGCCACCCCAACGAATCCACCTACTTCCAGATCCGCTGCGATGAGCAGGTTAACTCTGCCACTATGACTTACGAGCTGACGGAACGGGAGATATATTAGTGACATTTTGTAGGGGCGCAGCGTGCTGCGCCCTTACACCACACCAACATACTTAAGGAGGAAGAATGTTCACCCAAAAAATCCTCCGGTTTTGCCTGCCTGTACTGTTTCTCACTTTAGCATTTACCACACCCGTACGTTCTCAAGACAGCCTGAATGTAAATCACATCAGCGAATTCCCCTATTGGTCTTTATGCAATGAAGTTATAATCGATGAAAACACAGCCTATTTAAATGTTTCAGGAATGGGACTTCAAATTCTCGATATTACCGATATATCAAACCCGACTATAATTGGCAGTTTCCTGCTTGAGAACAGCTCCATAAGAGAATTCAGAATAGTTGATGATCTGGCGTTTTTAGCCTTTGTCGATAGAGGATTAAGGATTGTGAATATCTCCGATCCTACAAATCCTCTCGAAATTAGTTCCTTGGAATTTTCCACCTCAGTT
>CBDUWK010000402.1:0-2973 GCA_965370905.1 uncultured bacterium
ATTTACTGGCACGTAACCAGGAAAAGAGAGGTAACTGGACTACCTCGTGCCCAGGCAGCCCTAGCTCTAGCCATGGAGCTGGGGATAGAAGTGCAGAAATACGCGACGGCATACGATCTCGAAATGATAAAAGAGGTCGAGCCGGGTCTTCATATTTTGATCGAGGAAATACTGCCAGACAAGAGCGAGATAGCAAAATCCATTGAAGATTCCCAGAAAACCAGCAACGGAAGAAATCCATTTCTCAATCCTAAACTTATCAACAACGCACATAAAAATGCTGAAATCTGCTCCATGCTGTTCCTGTTCGAAAATTCAATAAGACGTCTCGTACACACAGTTATGGAGAAAAAACATGGCATTGATTGGTGGTACGATGCTGCCCCCAAGGACATCATGTATGCAACCTTCGACCGCAGAGCGGGCGAGAACGGTCCCAAATGGAGGGCACAGTTCGGTGCCGAGCCAATATACTATACCGATATTAAGGATCTCAGCGAAATCATCAATGTGCACCAGGATATATTTTCCAAGGTCTATGGGGATGAAATTCATCTCGATCGATGGGTGCACCTCGTTGAGAGGGTACGCGCGGGCTTGACTTTCACTAATCCTGTTACTCTAAAAGACCGCAATAAATTCCTGGCGATCATAGCTGAATGGAACGAAATAGCAAAGAAAATCCACAAAAATCTTGAGGATTGATAATCAGATATAGTTCACCAGCTTTGCCTTGTGGATAATCTGAGATACGACTGGAACTTGATTGTCTAATACAAGTAAGGGTTACGCTTATGTAGTTAACAGCGCCTTTCTGACTGCGGTGATCTTCGTCCTTGCAAAAGTAGCGCTGGTAAAAGTATCGCCGGCATTCCTGGTTGCCTGGATATTTTCAATCGCTGCGGTGTTTTTAGGGATATGGTCAGTTCTAAATGGGAGGTGGCGTGAAATTCCCCGCTGCACCAAGCGGGAATGGTTGCACATACTACTATTCAGTATATTTTCGATAGCGGCATTGCAGACACTTTGGATGGGTGTACAGCACCTCGATCCAACAGTGGCAGCGTTCTTAAGCCGACTGCAGGTGTTTGTGGCGGTTTTTCTGGGAATGATCTTTCTTAAGGAACGTTTCGGGGTATTAGAAGCCATCGGCGGGCTGGTTCTAATTGTTGGTCTGGCAGTTATCAGGATGTCATTTGACGTCAATCTAAGCTACTGGTTCTGGATAACGGTGGCCAGTGGTGCTCTTTTTGGAATAACTGAGGTTTTCGCCAAGCAGGCAGTTAACGGACTACATCCGATTCCATTGAATTTTGTGCGAAATTCGATAATTGCCGGATTCTTTATTATCATTCTGCTGGTTCAGGGGAAACCGCTCTTTGAATTTCACGGCACCTGGTGGTACCTCTTTGCTATGGGGGTGGTTGGACCCATGATGTCGCGGTTGTGTTTCCTCTATGCATTGAGTTACCTCGAAGTATCGAAGGCGACATTGATGAACCAATTGCAGCCGCTGTTCGTGTCTTTAATTGCCTTCTCTGTTCTGGGATTGATACCGACACTGCGCGAATGGATCGGAGGAGTTTTAATCTTGGCTGGCTGTGTGGTGATGATACGGGGCCGGAAGTGAAAGAAGCATTCAAACTTTTAATTATGGAATACATCTTTGAGTAAAATTGGTAGGATAAGAAATTTAGTTCAGAATGGATTATTCTATCTGACAGAGCATGCTTATCACGAGTCTCAAGCTGACGCTTTTGATATTTATGATATTGAATTTGGGTTTATGACAGGAAAGATAAGACGAAGTTGGCCTCGTGAGAGTAAGTTTGAGGTAGTGGGGAACGCTTTAGATAGCAGAAGAATTGGGATTATATGCCGTATAACTATGGGCAATAAGGTTAGGGTGATTACAGTATATGAGGATCAGCCGAAATGAATAATGGAATAATAAATAAGCACGCTTTTTGGGATGGTGAAACCTGTGAACATTGCGGTGGGAAAATCAAGGAGAAGGTAGTGGAATTACCTAAGAAGTGCGGCAAGAAATATATCCTGATCAAAAATGTGCCTGCAGGTGTCTGCTCCTCTTGTGGGGTACGGTATTTCTCCGCGAACGTCCTGAAAACGGTAGAGGAAACTTCCAGAGGCCGGCGTAAAGCCAAACAGAAAGTTTCTATGGATGTGTATGATTATTAGGGATGCTGATCTTGGCTGGCTGTGTGGTGATGATACGGGGCCGGAAGTGAAAAGCCAAGGAAAAAGGAGGTGGGTTAAGAACAGCGCAAACCAACAGTTGAAATCTTATGAAAGAAGAGATAACAAAACGTTTTGAAGAATTAGTGGAAGAAGGAGAGAAATTTTCAGGTAACATTCCAAGAGGCTGGTCCTCTATTTCAAGCGAATTTATTTCTCGTTCACAGGCTTGGTTATCTTCTTGCGCTAATTTAATCGAGATTGTTTTTCCAAAATGTGCAAGATATGTTATCGATATCAACAACATATTAAACGATAAAAGATTAAATGAAGGGCACATCATTGATTGCAATGCAATGAGGAGAACTTATGGTATCGTAAAATCTGCACACGGAGAATGGGAAAAAGGTTTTGCAAGAAAGATTGACTACATATTAGCTGCAGAAACCTTCGATGATTTCTTGGATCACGCAGATACGTATCATAAGAGGGATAGAAAAATTGAATCCTCCGTTTTAGCGAGTGCGGTTTTAGAAGACACAATAAAAAAGATTGCATTGAAGAATAATGTGACGGCAAAAAAATCCCTCGAAGATACTATCAATGAGTTGGTTAAAGCCGACGTTTTCAATCCCGTCAAATCTAAAAGAGTTAAAGCGTATGTTGGAACCAGGAATCGTGCTTTCCATGCAAAATGGGATGAATTTGACATAAAAGATGTTGGAGAGATGATAAAAGGGGTCCATGAACTGATAGAAGATTTTTTATAAATAATAC
>CBDUWK010000403.1:0-2946 GCA_965370905.1 uncultured bacterium
ATCCAGAAGGGGCGCACGGTTGTGCGCCCTTTTTAATCTGCGCAATCTGTGCAATCTGCGGAACTTGTCCGCCTATGGCGGATCCGTGGTTCAGACAATCTGTAGGGGCGATCCCGTCCATATGGGATCGCTCTTTTTCGCATCATTTCTCTTCGCTTGATCTTGACATCGGGAAAATATTAATGTATATTTTAACATATGGTTACGTATCACCATATAACTGAATGGGAGAGAGACGAACAGATTAATTGACAATCTACCTGCAGTTCAGCCAGAACGCGCTGCCCTGGTCGGCGTAATTCTGCAGGGCAGCGAAGCGTGGATTACCGAAGATTCGCTGGAAGAGCTGGAGCTTTTAGCCGATACTGCGGGCGCGTCGGTGGTAGAGAAGTTCACACAGGTACGGCGCAAGCGCGATCCTGCAACGTTGATCGGTCGCGGCAAAGTAAGCGAAGTCGCCGCTCACAACGGTCAATTCGACCTGGTAATCTTCGACGATGATCTCAGTCCCGCGCAGGCGGGCACACTTGAGAAGCTGATCGGGAAGAGAGTTCTGGATCGTTCCGGCTTGATACTTGACATTTTCGCGCGGCGAGCGCGCACCAGAGAGGCACGCACGCAAGTAGAGTTGGCACAACTGCAATACTTGCTGCCTCGGCTGACAGGACAGTGGCGGCACCTTGAAAGGCAGGCCGGCGGCATCGGGCTGCGCGGCCCCGGTGAAACTCAGCTTGAAACCGACAGGCGCATCATCAACACGCGCATAGCGCGGCTTAAAAACGATCTGAAAAAGATCGAAAAGCAACGGAGTACTCAGCGCAAGCGAAGAGACGATCAATTTAAGGCAGCCATAGTGGGATATACCAATGCCGGGAAATCTACTCTGCTGAACATTCTGACCGATGCGGAGGTCTTGGTAGAGGATAGGCTTTTTGCCACACTCGATGCGACGGTCAGGACCATGAAGGGATCGAAGCGGGACCAGATAATCCTCATAGATACGGTCGGCTTCATCCGCAAACTTCCTCATCACCTGGTGGCTTCTTTCAAATCGACCCTGGAAGAGACCGTCAGGGCCGACCTGCTGCTGCATGTAGTGGACATTTCGCACCCACATTATCCGGAACAGATGCGGCAGGTAGAGGTTATGCTGGATGATATGGGACTCAAACATCACCCGAAAATCCTGGTGTTCAATAAATCTGACAAGGTCGCATACCCTGCCGAAATTAAGCGACTGCGGGCTGAATACCCTGAAGCCGAATTCATCAGTGCCCTGAAGGGAATTCGAACTGAAGCGCTGAAGCAAAGACTGCAGAAAACTAAGAAAGAACTAAAACGGAGTTAACTAAAAAGAGCTGCATAGAGAGATGGATAAACAACCACAATTTCAACCAAAGATAGAAACCATACCCAAACCCGATCCGGAAGCGGCGGGTCACGATGAAGGGCGAGATGGAAAGCGCAAACCGAAAGGAATCGATTTTAATCTCAAGCCGGAGGAATTGGAATCGTACTTGAACCAATACGTGGTGGATCAACCTGAAGCAGTCGAAGTGCTGGCAACCAAAATCTGTACTCATTTCAACCGGATGCGCTTCGAGATCGAAGAGGGATTATCCAGCGACCAGGCTTTGGGAAATATCAAGTCGAACATCCTTATGATCGGACCAACCGGGGTTGGGAAGACATTTATCATTAGGTTGATTGCAGACAAAATCGGGGTGCCCTTTGTCAAGGGTGATGCTACCAAATTCAGCGAGACCGGGTATGTTGGCGGCGACGTGGAAGATTTGGTCCGTGAGCTCGTCCATGAAGCTGACGATAACATCAAGTTAGCGGAATACGGCATCATCTACATCGATGAAATTGACAAGATCGCGGCAGCACCCGGACACTGGGGCGCGGACGTAAGCCGCACGGGGGTACAGCGGAATCTCCTGAAGCTGATGGAAGAGACCGAAGTGGACATGAAAGTGCCGCACGACCTGGCCAGCCAGATGGAAGCGGTGGTGGAAGCCCAGCGCACCGGTAAAGCCGAACGTAAAAAAGTGAACACCCGGAATATTCTATTCGTAGTTTCAGGAGCTTTTGAGGGACTGTCAGACCGCATTCGCAAACGCATTGCCAAAAGGAGCATGGGCTTTAAGAGCGATATAGCGCTTTCCCCGGAGGAGGAATCCGAGCTGCTTCGTAAGGTCGCCACCAGGGATCTGTTAGACTACGGTTTCGAGTCCGAATTCATCGGCAGGCTGCCGGTTACCGTCACCTTAAGCGAACTGGATGAAGAGAGCCTTTACTGCATACTTTCCAATGTAAATTGTGCCGTGATTCAGGCAAAAAAAAGGGAGTTCAAGGCTTATGGCATCGAACTTGCATTCGAAAATGGCGCACTGCGCGAATTGGCTAAGCGAGCCGCCCGAGAAAAAACGGGCGCGAGAGGGCTGCTATCTGCCGTGGAGAAGGTCTTGATAAAGTTTGAAAAGCGGCTTCCCACGGTAGGAATCAAGCAACTTATGGTGACTGAAGAACTGATGGAGAATCCACAGCAAACACTGCGAAATGTGATCTTCGATTACGCTTTGCAATCTTACGCTGAAGAGTTTGAGGCAAAAACAGGCCTGACTCTTAAATACCATCCGGAAGTTCGCAAGCAGTTATATCGAGCATCAGCCAAGCAAGGCAGCGATATCCGCGGAAAGCTGGAGAAGAAGCTGAAGGATTACGTTTACGGTGTAAAGCTGATGGGGATAGACGCACTGGAGGTTACCCCGGAGATGTTAAAAGATCCCGGAAACGTGCTGGATCGGATGATCAAGAAAGTTTACGATAAGAAAGCCGGTAGTTAAAACAATGCTCGAAAGTAATTTCCAATACCGACTCAATGACAGACAAGAATGTCTATCCTCCCCCACGTATGAATGGGATTATGTTGGAGGTTAGGCA
>CBDUWK010000404.1:0-2944 GCA_965370905.1 uncultured bacterium
GTTATTGATTTACCGGACGATTCAAAGTCAGTCATCGTACAAGGAATTCGGCGATTTAAAGTGCTGGATTTCGCTCAACTGGACCCGTACATCAAGGTTGTGACCGAACAGGTACCGGACGTCGAGACCGAGGGATTGCAAGCTGAAGCAATGGTGATGAACCTACGCAACTTAATGCAGTCAATAAGTGAATACCTGCCCAATATAACCGGTGAGCATTTGATGATGCTGGCCAATATACAAGATCCAGGGAGGCTGACAGACACCGCGGTATCACTTCTAAATCTTGATACACCTGAAAAAGAAGAAATCCTCGAGCTGGCTGACGTTAATGCGCGCATTGAGAAAGCCACTTTCACGTTGAATGAATACCTCCAGAAATTGGAGATTGGATCGAAAATACAGAACGAAGTCCAGGGCGAAATATCGAAATCGCAGAGAGAGTATTTCCTTCGGGAACAGATGAAAGCCATTAAAAAGGAGTTAGGCGACGATCAAGAGGGATTAGAAATCTCCGAACTGCGTGAAAAATTAGAGAAAGCTGAACTGCCGGAAGATGCTAACAAGGTGGCAGAAAAAGAAATCGATCGCCTCTCCAGGATGCCAAGTTCTTCCGCCGAGTACACCGTATCAAGGACTTATATTGACTGGCTGGTTGATCTGCCCTGGAACAAATCAACTGAAGATAATCTAAATTTGCAGGAGGCTGAGGAGATCTTAGAGGGAGATCACTACGGTCTGGATAAAGTAAAAAAACGTATTATAGAATACTTAGCTGTACGGAAGTTAAAGAAAGATATGAAGGGACCTATTCTATGCTTTATGGGTCCTCCGGGTGTGGGAAAAACTTCTCTGGGTAGATCAATCGCAGGAGCCCTCGGCCGGAAATTCGTGCGTATCTCTTTAGGAGGGCTGCGCGACGAAGCGGAGATTCGGGGACACCGGCGCACCTACATCGGCGCGCTACCGGGGCGGATAATCCAGGGTATAAAGCGCGCGGGAACCAATAATCCGGTATTCATGCTCGATGAAATCGACAAAGTGGGAATGGATTTTCGGGGCGATCCCTCATCAGCACTCCTGGAAGTGTTAGACCCGGAGCAGAATTTCAGCTTCTCGGATCACTATCTGGATGTTGATTTCGATCTTTCCAAAGTTATGTTTATCGCCACAGCCAACATCGCCGATCCCATCCCTCCAGCGTTGAAGGACAGAATGGAGACCCTGGAGTTACCCGGATATATCGAAGAGGAGAAACTCCAGATCGCGCGTAAGTTTTTAGTACCCAAGCAGATAGATGAGCATGGATTAAAGAACGATCAAATCGTCTTTCACGATGATGCCATCCGGCAGATCATCCGCTCGTACACCAAAGAAGCTGGCGTGCGTAATATGGAACGCGAAATCGCAGCCATCTGTCGTAGCGTGGCCAAAAATGTTGCCTCAAATGAAGCGGCAAAAGAAGAGATCGATATTGAGAAAGTAGGCGAAGCGCTGGGGCCTATCAAGTTTTTCAGCGAAATGTCGGAACGGATAACCAGACCTGGCATTGCCACGGGAGTAGCCTGGACGATGGCCGGTGGGGACATCCTGTTCGTGGAAGCAACCCGAATGAAAGGCAAAGGGAATCTTATACTGACCGGTCAGCTTGGAGAGGTGATGAAAGAGTCCGCTCAGGCCGCGTTATCTTATCTACGCTCCCGGGCAACGGAATTGAATTTGAAGAACATCGACTTCGAGAAGGAAAACATTCATGTGCACGTTCCAGCGGGGGCTATTCCAAAGGACGGTCCCTCTGCCGGAGTTACTATTTTATCAGCCATAGCCAGCCTACTCACTGGTAAGTTAGTACATTCAGATATGGCTATGACCGGCGAGATTACATTAAGAGGAACTGTGCTCCCCGTTGGTGGCATAAAAGAGAAGGTTCTGGCAGCGCACCGGGCGGGAATCAGACGGATGGTTCTCCCCTGGAAGAACGAAAAAGATCTGGAGGAAACACCAGAGGAAGTGCGCCAGGAGATGAAATTCATTTTCGTTAAAGAGATGGCAGAGATGTTAGATTTAACTCTCACTGAGGGTAAGCCTAAGGAAGGTCCGCAGGAAACTGCCTGACCAAGCACGATTCGAGGTAGGAACAGTTTTACTTACTGAGGGGTAAATGGGTAACAATATAATGAAATCTAAGATAACCTTGTTAGATGGTTTTCATTTCGTGGGTCATACACCTTCGGGTCATGAATTACACTGGGATTCCGGACCAGCGGATTCAGCAACCGAGGGACCTGCTCCGATGGAGACGGCCTTACAGGCCATAGCAGTTTGTAGTGCGATGGATGTCGTCTATATTCTCAAGAAGCGGCGCAAAGTAATCTCTTCGTTTGAGTTGGAAGTTAACGGAGAAAGGTCCGAAACCTACCCTAAAATCTTTAATAATATTACAATTACATACAGCCTCAGCGGTGACGGGATAACTACAAAAGAGGCAGAGAAAGCCGTGAAGCTTTCCCAGGAAAAGTACTGCAGTCTTATCAATATGCTAAAACCAGCAGTTCAAGTGGGTTACAGTGTTGAGGTTGTTTAACATACCATAAGGTGAATAAGAAAAACCCGGCAAATCTGCTGGGGTTTTTATTTATATCATAGCCGAAAAAACCGTGAGGGCATGGATTTTCGCAGTTAAGCCTTGATATATCACGACCACTTTAGTATAATGAATTACATTACCGGGACATATTATATGTGGGAATGGTTCAATAAACTCTTTCTCAGCCAACCTGAACATCCGAAATCACTTGCGGACCTTGAAGTCGACGTGCGAGCTCTGGAATTGGTAGCTCTTGGGGATAAGATGTTTGCTGCCGAGGATTTTGAAGGTGCAATCGAGGCATATGAGTCGGCTCTGCGATTAGACGGGCATTGCGCTGTCGCATGGTTTCGGCGT
>CBDUWK010000405.1:0-2933 GCA_965370905.1 uncultured bacterium
CGTTACTTCAACACCATGCGTCAAACGGACACGTGCGACTTTACGGAGTGCAGAATTGGGTTTTTTAGGGGTGGTGGTGTAAACCCTGGTGCATACTCCACGTCGTTGTGGACAACTCATAAGCGCCGGAGTAGTCGATTTTTTAAACTGTCGTTTTCTTCCCTTACGAATCAGTTGATTAACTGTAGGCATTAAATCCTCAAAAAGATAGAACAGATAATGTACCTCTTTTCACCTGTTTTGTCAATTATTTTTTCGCCTTTTTGTTCAACACTTTTTTCTCTTCACCATCCGCAGGAGTTTCAGCAGTTTCCTGCTCGGGAGATTCGTCTTCTTCGGAGGGTTCAAGCAATTCTTTCGCAGTTAATAGCGAAGTGATCTCAGATCGTTGTGTAGTGAGAGCGCCTTCCTTCAGCTCTTCACTAAGCTCCAACAACTCTTCATCCAGGGGTGGGCCATCAACCTCGATAGACTGGTATTTGGTAAGACCGGTGCCGGCAGGAATCAGATGCCCCATGATGACATTCTCCTTCAGTCCATTCAACATGTCCACCTTGCGCTCGACTGCAGCTTCAGTCAACACTCTGGTCGTTTCCTGGAAACTGGCAGCCGAAATAAAGCTTTCGGTAGAAAGCGCAGCTTGGGTGATGCCCAACAACAGGGGTTGGTAGATCGCCGGCTGAGCGGGTCTGGCACCGGCAGGTTGAAGCTCTGCTGCCTGTAATTTTCGATTCTCCCGGTTATATTCCAGTTTATCTACCAACAGTCCAATCTGCCAGCGGGAATCCCCTACTTTTTCCACCACGACGTTCCCCATGATCTGTTTGTTCTCGGGGATGAACCGGGAAGCGTCAACCTGGTCGCCTTCTAAGTATTTGGTATCGCCAGGATGTTCGATACGGACTTTCTGCAACATCTGCCTGACGATCACTTCGATGTGCTTATCGTTGATTTTAACACCCTGGAGGCGATAAACTGCCTGGATTTCATTAACGAGGTATTCCTGGACTTTACTGGGTCCCAGAATATTCAAAATATCCTGGGGAACGATTGACCCTTCGCTGATGCGATCACCGGCGTTTATATGTTCGCCGTCATTGACGATGATGTGTTTGCCGAATGGAATAGGGTAAGTTTTCTCCATTTTGCCATCGTGAGATTTGATGCCTATTTCTCTCACACCTCGCTTCAAACTCCCGAATTTGACCACACCGTCAATCTCGGAAACGATGGCTGGATCCTTCGGGCGACGCACCTCGAAGAGTTCAGCTACGCGCGGTAGCCCGCCCGTTATATCCTTCGTCTTGGTAATTTCTCGAGGAATCTTGGCGATAGCTTCACCCGCCTCGACTTTATCGCCATCGTTGACCAACAGGTTGGCTCCGACAGGAATGTTGATATTTTCGATCTTATTGCCATCTTTATCTTCGAGATGGATATGCGGATTGAGCTTTTTGTTGCGAACTTCTATAATTACTTTCTGTTTTTTACCGGTAGCTTCGTCCACTTCTTCGCGAAAGGATTGTTCCTCTTTTATGTCGATGAAACGGATGACCCCATCTGCATTTGAAATAATGGATGCAGCATAGGGATCCCAACGCATAATCTCCTGTTCCACAGTCACCATCTGACCTTCATTGATCAAAATTTCTGCCCCGTGCGGGACATTATATTTTGAGATCGTACGGTTATCTTCATCGAGTACTTTTACAATTCCGTTACGACGCAATGCTACCAGCAGTCCGGTTTCCTTGTTTCTTATAGCAAAGACATTTTCGTACCCGATCTTTCCATCGTGCTTGGAAAGAACCTGTGACTGTGCCGCGATGCGGCTGGCGGTACCACCAATATGGAAGGTTCTCAACGTTAGCTGCGTTCCGGGCTCTCCGATCGACTGTGCTGCTATAACACCGACTGCTTCGCCCAGGCCAACAATACGGCCATTAGTTAAATTCATACCATAGCAACGACTGCAGACGCCATTCAAAGTTTCGCAGGTTAAAACGGAGCGAATGCGAACTTTATCTACAGCGCGTTGTACCATTAATTCAGCGTCATCCTCGTCAATCATCTTGCCAAGTGGGAGCAGCTCTTCGCTGGAGAAGGGATCGTAGACGTCTTCAGCCAGGGTTCTTCCCAGGATTCTCTCAGCCAATTGTTCAGCTATCTCTTCGCCTTCTTTGATGGATTCGATGGCAATACCGCGCAGGGTGCCGCAATCTTTTTCTCTAACGATAACATCCTGAGCTACATCCACAAGGCGCCTGGTCAGGTAACCGGCATCGGCGGTCTTCAGGGCTGTGTCGGCAAGACCTTTGCGAGCGCCGTGAGTGGAAATAAAATATTCCAGTACTGACAAGCCTTCCTTGAAGTTAGCAGTGATAGGCGATTCGATAATTTCACCCTTTTGCCCGGTCATGGTCTTCTGTGGTTTAGCCATCAGGCCACGCATTCCTGCCAATTGACGGATCTGTTCCTTAGAACCTCGTGCGCCGCTATCGATCATCATATATACTGGGTTGAAGCCTTGATTGGACAGTTTTAACCGGTTAACCATGGCGTCTGCGACGTTAGAGGTGGTGTGCGTCCAGGTATCGATGATTTTATTGTATCTCTCACCATCAGTTATAACGCCAGTTTCGTACTGGTTCTGGATTTTATCCACTTCTTCGGCGGCTTTCTCAATGAGTCCCTCTTTTTCTTCAGGGATTTCCACATCCTCAAGGCCAGCGGATAACCCACCACTGGTAGCGTACGAGAATCCCAAGGTTTTCAGTTTATCGAGGAATTGAATCCCAGAATCAATTTCACTGAGAGTTTCCTTCTCAAGGAAAGCCCTGATCCTTAGTGATGATGACTTTGTTGTTTGTATCCGTTCTATCCCGCGTATGAATTGTTCAAGTTCTTTCTCGTAAGGAAGTTGATAGAAACCT
>CBDUWK010000406.1:0-2920 GCA_965370905.1 uncultured bacterium
ATGATAAGGCAAGACCTAAAGGCCCAATTCTAACGGTAAACATAGCGTCATGAACCGTCTCATCGGCTTTTTGGGTTTGGCTACCCTTCTGGGTATTGCCTACCTCATGTCCAACAACCGTAAGCAGGTCAAGCTGCGTACCATCCTGGTTGGCACCGGAATTCAATTCTGCCTCGGGATAATCCTGCTGTGGTGGGAACCGGGCGCCAATGCCTTTCAGTGGCTGTCTGAGAAGGTCTATAGTTTCCTTAAACTGTCACAGGTCGGCATCGACCTCCTTTTTGGTGAGTTGGGTAAACCGGATAACTATATTACCTATGGGACTCAGGTCGCGTTAATAATCGCCTCGACCATCATATTTTTCAGCGCGTTTATTGCGATTCTGTACCATTGGGGAATTATGCAGTTTTTCGTCGGAGTAGTGGCTCGCTTCATGCGCTGGGCGATGAGGACTTCCGGGGCGGAATCGTTGTCCTGTTCCGCCAATATTTTCGTCGGCAATACAGAAGCACCTTTAGTGATTCGCCCTTTTCTTGATAGCCTGACCATGTCAGAGCTAAATGCGGTTATGGTAGGCGGATTCGCCACCATTGCGGGAAGCATGATGTTCACCTATATGAGCCTGGGCATCCCCGCGCCACATTTGATTGACGCGTCCGTGATGTCTGCTCCTGCAGCGCTGGTCATCGCCAAGATTATCTTCCCTGAAACGGAACAATCTAAAACCGCCGGAGATACGAAAATTCCAAGGATGAAACTCTATAGTAATACTATCGACGCGGCAGCCAGGGGAACGACTGATGGATTAAAATTAGCGGCTAACGTCCTCGCAATGTTAATTAGCTTTTTTGCACTGATCGCTCTGGTGGACGTCATTCTGGGATGGTTCGATGGATTAATCGATGGGAAACTGATAGGTGGTGAGTTTATCGAAGATCGTGGCTATACCGGCATCTTTCCGGCTAACCTGAAAGTATTGTTCGGCACAATCTTCTCCCCTCTTGCCTTCCTGATGGGCGTACCCTGGAAGGAAGCTGGTATAGTAGGAGATTTATTGGGTGTAAAAATTGCTGCCACTGAACTGATCGGTTATTTGAAACTTTCCAGTTTAATTGCCGAGGGTCAACTGAGTGAACGCTCTATAATAATTGCCACTTACGCTCTCTGTGGATTCGCTAATTTCGGGGCAATTGGTATTCAGATCGGAGGCATTGGCGCTCTGGCGCCCAGTAGACGAAGCGACCTGGCTAAACTGGGCTTAAAAGCTATGTTCGGTGGTGCCTTGGCATCCTGGATGACAGCAACCATTGCAGGCTTATTCGTATAATATAGCAGGGTATAAATGAATGAAACAAACCGATCCGGAAAATCGCCGGATGATATCCCCTCAGCGGAGCTGATCCGATCTCTCCCGAAGGTGGATTTGCACTGCCACCTTGATGGATCAGTGCGCGCGGAGACACTATGGGACCTGGCCCAAGAAAGAAACCTGAGTCTCCCCGCGAAGTCATCTGCGGAGCTACAAGATTTTTTCGCGGTTAAAAAGCCCTTCGAAAACCTTGAAGAATACTTAAATCGTTTCAGAGTAGTCCTGCCCGTTCTTCAAGACCCGGAGGCTTTAAACCGCGTCGCCTATGAATTAGCTCTGGATGCCGCCGCCGAGAATGTACTCTACCTTGAAGTCCGGTATTCTCCGGTGCTGCACACTGATGGTGGAATGAAACTCACGCAGGTGATGGACACGGTATTAGAGGGCTTGAAAAGAGCCTCGAAGGAAGCCGATATCACCACCGGCGTAATAGTCTGCGGCATACGCAATATTTCTCCAGAAACGTCCTTGCGGTTGGCGGAACTGGCAGCAGCCTATAAGCACGAGGGTGTAGTCGGTTTCGACTTAGCAGGAGCAGAAGATCATTATCCTGCTAAGGATCACACCGATGCCTTCTACCTCATCCGTAGAAACAATGTCAATTGCACGGTGCATGCGGGGGAGGCGTACGGTCCCGATTCGATCCGGCAGGCTCTGCACGATCTCAACACCCACCGTATCGGACACGGCACGCGGCTAAAAGAAGATGGTGACCTGTTGAACTATGTCAACGATCACCGCATTCCTTTGGAGGTTTGCCTCACTTCGAATCTCCATACGAAGGCTGTTAAAAATCTGCAGATGCATCCCATGCGATTCTACTACGATTGTGGACTCCGGGTAACACTTAATACAGACAACCGTTTGATCTCAAATACTACCGTCACGGACGAATACCTCCTCGCCTGCCGTACTTTTGGTTTGGACGAACAGGACTTGAAGAATATCATAGTCATGGGATTTAAAAGCAGCTTCCTGCCCTATAAATCGAAAGTAAAACTTTTAGAGCGCGCCCTTCGTATGCTGCGCAAACAAAAAACGCCTTTTTAGTTATATTATTCTCTGTATCATCCTGAATAGAGTGAAAAATCTACCACCAATAATTAATAAGTTAAGACCCTTATTCGCCACACCCCCGGATATAGCCCTCGTATTGGGTTCCGGTCTGGGCGGCTTTGCCAATGAAGTCCAGGACCCGCAGAGGATCTCGACTGCTGCCTTGCCTGAGTATCCTCAATCTACCGTCCAGGGACACAAAGGCATGATTGTATCGGGAATGTGCGCGGATAAGATGCTCATCTGCTTTCAGGGAAGGATTCACTTATACGAAGGATACTCTGTCGATGAGGTAGTTTTACCTGTACGCTTGGCAGAGACATTGGGAGCTAAGAAGCTAATACTAACTAACGCGGCAGGAGGGATTGGAAATGATCTCGAACCAGGTTCACTCATGCTGATCGACGATCACATCGACTTGCAGTTCCGGCGCAGACTCAGGCCTGATCATTCGATAAATGCGTACATGTCATGCGAACGCGAAAAGCTGTTGAC
>CBDUWK010000407.1:0-2913 GCA_965370905.1 uncultured bacterium
CAGTCAGTTGATTAGCAGACACGAATTTCGAGATAGAGCGTTGGGTGAGATCATTCTCCTCGATGGTGGTATGGGCGCGCTCTTGCAAAATCGCGGTCTCGGCATAGGGCAAGCTCCCGAAGAGTTTAATCTGATTCAGCCGGACGTGATCGTAGAGTCCCACCGCGATTTCACTCAGGCAGGTGCACAGATTTTATTGACCAACACCTTCGGCGGCAGCCGCATTAAGCTGGATGAGTACAATCTCGGTAGTAAGGTCAAAGACATCAACACCAGCGCAGTAAAATTAACTCGCAAAGCTGTTGATGGTACTGGAGCCTGGGTGGCCGGATGCATCGGACCCTGCGGCAAATACCTGAAACCCGTCGGTAAGTTGGATTTCGCTCCGGCCTATCACACCTTTGCGGAACAGGTGAGATACCTGCGCGACGCCGGTGTAGACCTACTGATCATAGAAACGATGTCGGACATCCGTGAAGCGCGTGCCGCCATGATGGCAGCGCGTCACAACTTCGACGGTCCCATCATCGCTCAGATGACTTTCGCGGATGGTCGCAATACCGTCACAGGCACCGACCCGCTCACTGCCCTTACGGTCTTCGAGGCTCTGGAAGCCGATGCATTTGGCATAAACTGCTCTACCGGACCTGAAGAGATCTATGGAGCCATCAAAGAGATTTTAACCAAAACCAACTTGCCTCTTTCAGTCGAACCCAACGCGGGGATGCCCCGTATCGAAGAGGGGCGCACCTGTTTTCCGGCAAGTCCTGAGCACCTGGCTAAATACGCACGCAAATTCGCTGAAGCGGGAGTGAACTTAATAGGCGCCTGCTGCGGAGCTGGACCAAGGCATATTAAAGCAATGGCAGAGGCGCTCAAGGGTTTGAAACCCGTAAAGCGCGAGCGAGACTGCTGCCGATCGAGGCTGGCTTCCAGGGACAGAACCATCGAAATCTGTCATAATCTCCCCATCCGCATGATCGGTGAAAGGATCAATCCGACGGGCCGGAAATTGCTTCGCAACGAGTTGAAAGAGGGCAGGTTCCATATCGTCAGAAGGGAAGCCATAGAGCAGGTCAAGGCTGGAGCTGACATATTAGACGTGAATGTGGGGGTGCCCGGTATCGACGAACCGGAAACCATGCGGATGGCTATCCAGGTAGTACAGAAAGCTGTCAGCGCGCCCATATCCATAGATTCGACCAATCCTGATGCTCTGCAGGCAGCTCTGGAAGAGATCGAAGGGAAACCGCTGATCAATTCGGTTACTGCTGATGACGCCAGGCTGGAAGAGATCCTGCCCATGGCGAAACACTTCGGCGCGGCGGTGCTGGGACTCACGCTCGATGAGAACGGAATCCCCGAAACTGCTGAAGACAGACTCGAGTTAGCGCGCAAAATCGTCAACCGGGGACTCGAAATCGGTCTGCGCCATGAAGATATATTTATCGATCCCCTTACGCTGGCCGTCGGCGCCGAACCGAAACGTTCCGCGGAGACTTTAGAGGCTTTAAGGCTGATCAAAGAACAGCTTGGTGTGACAACGGTAATGGGCGTATCCAATGTCTCCTATGGGCTGCCCCATCGTTCTCTGATAAACCGCACCTTCTTAGCAATGGCGCTGCATAATGGTTTAGATCTCCCGATAGTAAATCCTTTCAGCGAATCTGCCAGACAGACAGTTGACACCGCGAACGTTCTTTTAAATCGCGACCAGGGCGCTGGGGCATTCATAGAAAGGTATGGCGGCGTAGAGGATGAAAGAGCCGAAGCTAAAGCGGATACCAGACCGCTGGAAGCGAGGCTGTTCGATATGATCCTGTATGGTAACCGTGATCTCATTATGGATGGGATAGATACGGCGCTGAGCGGCGGATGGGATGCGCTGAAGTTAAATGAGAAAATCTTAATTCCTGCATTGCAGGAAGTGGGTAAGAGATACGATAAGAGGGAGTTCTTCCTGCCTCAAGTTATCCTCGCCGCAGAAACTATGCAGGACGCCTTCAGGCGTCTTAAGGAACTCTTCCCATCAGGCGCTGCCAATAATCGCGGCACTATAGTCCTGGCTACGGTCAAAGGTGACGTCCATGACATCGGAAAGAATATTTTATCGACCATTTTGCAGAACTACGGTTACAAGGTTATCGATCTTGGCAAGAATGTGGATACCAAAGACATCGTCAAAATTGCCCAGGAGACCAAGGCTGATTTCGTAGGTTTGTCCGCTCTGATGACTACGACCATGGTGGAAATGGGGCGGGTTATACACGACCTCGCGGAAGCTGGCGTCAATACCAAAGTGATTGTGGGTGGAGCTGTAGTTAATCAGTCCTTCGCTGATGAAATCGGTGCTGATGGTTATGGCAAAGACGCCATGGAAGCAGTGCGCATATTCGATTTGCTCCTGGACCGGAAAGTATGACTACAGTCGATATAATTGCCCGTAAACAGGCAGGCGTCGAGTTAGACAGTTCTGAAATTCATCAAATTATCGCAGGCTGCGTAAAGGGGAACATCCCGGACTACCAACTGTCCGCTCTGCTGATGGCTATCTACTTTCAGGGTATGACCAGGCGTGAAACCGCCGATCTGACGAAGGAGATGATAGCTTCGGGAGCGCAGGCGAGACACACTACTGCGAACCAACGCAGGGTGGATAAACACTCAACCGGCGGTGTCGGCGACAAGACCTCGCTTCTGATTGCTCCGATAGTCGCTTCACTGGGCGTGCCTGTCCCCATGATGTCCGGCAGAGGATTGGGACACACCGGCGGTACACTTGATAAACTGGAATCCATCCCGGGTTTTACCACTTCTCTTAAATTATCCGAATTTGAAAAACAGGTAGCACAAATCGGCTGCGCTCTAATCGGGCAATCTGATGAGATCACTCCAGCAGATCGAAAGCTCTAT
>CBDUWK010000408.1:0-2897 GCA_965370905.1 uncultured bacterium
CCACTATGGGCAAGTCAATGCTTTCGGATCCAACCGGGAGAGCATTTTTCGTGGAAGGGAAAGCCTACGGACTTGTAGAAAACGACCGCTATCTCATGCAGCGCCGCGATGGCAGTCTTAAGATATTCAGTTATCCGCAGCTGAATCCCATTGAAGGTGAAGAGGGTAGAATATCAGCAATGAACAGATACATTCAAACCTTTTTAGCTGCTACTCATTACCTCATTTTCGACCGAAAAGTAGGGGTGTGGTAAGGGAATTTAGAATGTGGAATGTTGAATGAAGAATGTAGAAGTGGAAATCCAGCCGGGCGGCTGGATTTTCTGCATGTGTAAGTGTCGGATTCCCCATCGGGGGGCTACGCTCCGGGGAATCCTAATTACTCCTGAGACCTGACAGCACAGTAAAAAAGGGCGAGGCGCACCTCGACCTTACACAACCTGGATTCCCGATCAAGTCGGGAATGACAAAAATAGGTATATCAGACTTCAAACATCTCCGTGGCACAATCCTGCGACGCCACTACTACTTCTACATGACTATGTCCGTTATCATGTAAATGTGATTTAATCCTTTGGCAGGCTACGTCAGGCAGGTTGTTTTCCTTGCTCAGGTGAGCCAGAACCACGCGTTTCAACTTCGGTGTAGCCACCTTCATTAAGGCTTCCGCAGCCTGATCGTTTGATAGATGACCTTTATGACCTCTGATCCTCTGCTTGAGATCCCATGGGTAAGGTCCCTCTAAAAGCATATCAATGTCATGGTTAGCTTCAAGAACGATAGCGTCGCAATCCCGCAACCAGTCCAGCGCAACCATGTCGACATGACCCAGGTCAGTTACGATGGCTAACCGGCTCTCACCTTCTGTAATTATGAATCCCACTGTCTCGGAGGCATCGTGACTAACAGAGAAAGCTCTGATCTGCATGCCTCCGAATTTCAGAACGCACCCGTTCAGGTTCACCAGTCGGGTATAATTGGGCAGAAGTCGCTTTATCAACGACAAGGTCCCTTCGCTGGCGTATATCGGCAGATCCTGCCGTCTGGCTATCACTGCGGCCCCTTTAAGGTGATCCGAATGCTCATGGCTGATTATTACCGCCTCGATTTGCGAAAAATCACGCTCTAATTCCTTCAGGCGTTCCGAAGTGCGCCGCATTGAAATGCCGGCATCCACCAGCACACCGACTCCCTTCGAATCTTCCACAAAAGCGCAGTTGCCTTCAGATCCGGATGCTAATACACAGAATTTCATCCTTTTTTCACCATAATTATCTAAATTAATTCAGGATGTTCCTTTGCTCCCAGGAGTCGTTATCGGTATGTTTTGTTTGCAAAGCGGGCATTCCTCCGGGGAATAAGTTGGGATGTCCATGTCCAGCAGCGCTATGGATTCCGTTCCCAGATTAAGCGCCTTGCCTGACCTGTTGACCAGGACTGCCGCACCCACTGCGTTCGCTCCCGCCTCACGCACAGCTTCCACAACCTGCCTCGCCGAACCACCTGTGGTAACGATGTCTTCAACCACCAGAACTTTTTCTCCCGGACGGAATACGAATCCTCGGCGAAAGGTTAATTTATCTTCAACCCTTTCCGCGAATGCGCAGGGGACTCCCAGCGCCCGAGCCACCTCGTAAGCTATAACGACACCACCTAAGGCGGGACCTGCCACCCGTTCAAGGCCCGCGCTCCAAAAGGCATCTGCCATACCTTTACACAATTCGGCGGCTATTACTGGTTGTTCCAGCAGCCGGAATTTCTCCACATAATGTCCGCTGTGTTTACCTGATCTGAGCAAAAAATGGCCCTCCATGTAGGCGCCACACTTCTTCAGAAGTTCCTCGACTCTTTGTGCTGAAATATTTACGGACATATATTTACTTTCGTTTTAAGTATTTTTAGAAATTTTGAGGGCTTTACTAAAATCCTTGCAGGCTTGTACGACATTTTCCGGGAAGGTCAACTCGCTCTGGGGATATAATATGCCTCTGGAGATGTTGACCAACAGTGGACCTTTATTTCCCCCACCTGCCAGGGAAGCTACAGCCTCCGCATCGCCCCCCTGAGCTCCTATACCGGGGATCAATAATGGAACGTCTGGAAATTCTTCTCGTATAGCTTTCAATTCATCTGGGTGTGTAGCACCGACCACAGCTCCCAGATTTTTATGCGGCGCCCACTTTGAGATCAATGTTAATACCTGCTGATACAGTTTCACGTCGCCCTCTGAAAAGTGTTGTAGTTCTTTGGATCCGGGATTTGTCGTAAGGGCTAAAACGAACGCCCCTTTATCGGGATTCTCTAAGAATGGCTGCAGTGTGTCGCCACCCAGGTACGGGTTGAGCGTAATCGCATCAAAGGGAAGTTTCTCGAAAAATGCCTGTGCGTAACGCTTGGCGGTATTCCCGATGTCTCCTCTCTTCGCATCGGCGATACGCAGGGACGATTCGGGCAATGCTCGAGCGATATTCTCCATTAGAGACCACCCCTCAGCTCCCCAAGCTTCGTAAAAGGCGCTGTTTACTTTGTAAGCTGCCGCATAAGGCTCTGTGACTGAGATTACTTCATGAAGGAACCGGGAAATCCCTCCTAAATCGGAGGAAAAACCAGGTGGGAGCCGATCGGGGTCCGGATCCAGCCCGATACATAAACCGAGGCCCTGCGGTGAGGTGACTCGATGCAGCTTATCGAGGAAGGTCATAGTTTTCGGCAGAGGGTTTTTAACATATATCTCTGTTGGGGAGATCGGTGTTCAGGTTGAAATTCTATGAATATCTGAAGAATCATTAAGATTTTGCCTTATTCTCGTCCCTGACACTTTTTGCAAATGCCATAAAGCTCTTGCGAATGCGAGAGCATTTGGAAGTCGAACTCCGCACTGATCAGCTGCTGCAATT
>CBDUWK010000409.1:0-2896 GCA_965370905.1 uncultured bacterium
CACTCACCCCTTCGTTCAGGGATTTTCCGCTTGGTATTTTTTCCGCGCGAAAATAGCTATGATAATGCTCAGTTCGTATAAAATTGTCAAAGGGACGGCCAGGACGATCATGGTAAATATATCTGGGGGTGAAATAACTGCCGACAGCACCAGAAAAATCAAAATGGCGTAACGTCGTTTTTTGCGCAGAAATTCCGGAGTAACAATTCCCAGCCGAACCAAAAAGTAGATAACTAATGGAAGCTCAAAAACCAATCCGAAAGCCAGCATAATGCGGATAACGAAATCAACGTAGCTGCCAAACGACCAGGTGTTTTCTATAACACCTCTGCTGAAGGAAAGGAAAAAATTAGTCGCATATGGCAGAATAAATAGAGAAAAAGCAGCGCCTCCCAAAAAACTCATAGTTGAAGTTGTAACCACAGGAATAATGAACCGTTTCTCCCGCTGCAAAAGTCCCGGCGCTACAAAGCGCCAGAATTGATAAAATACCGCCGGGGAAGTTAAAAACAATCCTCCCATCAGTGAGAGTTTCAACCGTACTATGAAGCCCTCTGTGGGTTTTAAAAATGCCAGAGGTTTATCGCCGTCCGCAGGAAAAAATTCCTTGAGAATGAAATCCTGAATATAAGGAACGAAAAAATATGCGACACAGAGGCCGCACGTTACGATCAGAAGAGATTTGATCAACCGGCTGCGAAGCTCTTCCAGGTGATCCCAGAAAGACATTACCTTCTCTTTATCCCGGGATTTCTCCTGGTGTTCGGATTCGACTGGCATGATATTTACGAAAATGCTTCCGCGATACCCATAAATAGCGGTTGTCCATCGCTCCCCCCTAAGTTCGCGTCCATACGCCTTTCAGGGTGGGGCATCATTCCCATAACATTTCCCCGGGTATTGCAGATCCCCGCAATGTCACTTAATGATCCATTGGGATTCCATTCAGGATTGAGTTTGCCGTCGGGGCTGGAATAGCGGAACAGTACTCTCTTTTCATCCTCAAGCTCGCCCAGGGTGACAGAATCGGCGTAGTACTTACCTTGCCCATGCGCGATGGGAAGCTCTATTACACTCCCAGTTTGATATCGGACGGTGAAGGCAGTATCTGGATGTTCTACCCGCAAATTGACCGATTTGTGACTGAAGCGGAGGGAATCATTACGCAACAATGCACCGGGTAGTAATCCGATTTCCGTTAAGACTTGGAAGCCGTTGCAAATTCCGATAACAGGACGACCTTTTTGGGCATGTTCCAGAACGGACTCCATGATAGGAGAGAATCTTGCTATAGCTCCGGCACGAAGGTAATCACCGTGCGCGAATCCTCCGGGTAGCAAAATGCAATCGCTCCTTTCTAAATCTCGCTGGCGATGCCACAGAAAGCTCACCTTGAAGCCCATTTTGTTTTTCAATCCCCAGTAAGCGTCATGATCGCAGTTAGATCCGGGGAATACCACGATGCCAAAGTGCAAATCAGCTCTCCACAAGCTCTATTTTGTAGCTTTCAACGTTAATATTTGCCAGAAGACGCCGGCACATCTCATCCAATCGCTCCTTAATATCATAACCCGCTTTAGGAGAAACTTCCAGAGTGATGTAACGACCTATGCGAACCTCTTCAACCTCATCGTAACCTAAATCCTGCAAAGCGCCCCCCACCGCTTTACCCTGGGGATCGAGAATATCAGATTTCGGTGTGATGTAAACTAACACTTTCATTACAATTCCTTCAGGATCTAGATTGGTTGACGGATACACTTAATCGCCAAGAGCCGGTTCTTCAAGTTCGTCCTCCTCTTCCTCAGTGCGGAAGATATATATCACCAGCCCCTTCAAAATATATATCACGGCAAGAGGAAAGAAAACCATTGACGGTTTGACGGCGAGCAATATGACTCCGCCAAACATGAGCATAAGCCGAATTAGATTCTTCTTTGAATCATGGAATGTAAACCTCGGCATAGCTTCGTAGGGAACGTGACTGATCATCAGAAGCGCTAATGCGAGGGTCATCGGTATCAATAAAAATTCAAGTAGAAAGCTATGCCATATAGCATAGTTAAACACCACAAATGTAGCGATAGTCGAAGCCATCATAGGGATGGGAAGTCCCTCATATCCCATCTTTTCACCAGTAGTGGCGGTACGATTAAAGCGTGCCAAACGTGCCACCCCGAAAAGTAAGGGTAAGGAAGAAAGAGCCACGCCGGCGAATCCAAATTTTTCAAAGGATATATAATATAGTAAAATTGCAGGAGCTACCCCGAATGAAACTGTATCGGCAAAACTATCCAGTTCAATACCGATTTCAGAGGAGCTGTGTGTGAACCGGGCAATTTTTCCATCTAATCCATCGATGATGGCAGCAATCACAATCAACCAGCATGCCATGAGGTAATTGCCGTCAATAACCTGAATGATGGCATAAAATCCGAGGAACAGGTTACCTAAAGTTAGCAGGTGTGCCGCCCAAGCGAATTCATTTCTTATCATTTAATACTCCTATGACTGTTTCCCCTGCCCTGACTTTCTGTCTAAGCGCCACCTTAAGCACACAATTTGCAGGCAGGTATAAATCCACCCTCGATCCGAATCGTATCAATCCAAATCGTTCTCCGGCTTCTACCATCTGATCAAGTTCCAGCCTGCAAACTATCCGTCGAGCCAACCAGCCGGCTATTTGAACAAAACTCACTTCTCCATATTGGGTTTGTAAACTTATTAACTGTTGTTCGTTTAACGAGCTGGCTTTTTCATGAAAAGCTGTCAGGAACTTGCCTGGCTTATATTGTAATGATTTAACCAAACCACTATAAGGAATACGGTTGATATGAACGTTTAGGGGTGACATGAAGATTGATATGCAGTGACACTTACCCTCACCGTTCCCGGC
>CBDUWK010000410.1:0-2890 GCA_965370905.1 uncultured bacterium
CGCAGTATCTATGGGTAAGTTTGACTTCATACCGGACATAGTAAAGAATCTGGGCGGTGAACTGCTTTTCCATAAAGTCTTCGTGAAGCCGGGTAAACCGACGTTAATAGCTCGTATCGGGAAGTGCTGGCTGCTGGCGCTGCCCGGCAATCCGGTATCAGTCGTAGTCACTTATCACCTCTATGGGAAACGGATTCTGGCGCGCCTGATGGGACAGCACTATGTGCCTGTAAAAGAGAAGGCTATACTGACCGACTCATTTCCAGTTAAAGGTGAACGCTTCCAGGTCGTGGGAGCCTACCTCCAGCGTAAAGATGGAGAACTATCGGCAACGCCGGTGCAAAATTACAGTTCCGGCCGTCTTTCAGCTCTAAAGGGAATAGATGGTTTTATCATGGTTCCCGGGGGTACTCGTGAAGTGGCGAGCAGTACGCAAGTCGACGTGGAGTGGCTGTAGATAATCCAATTAAAGGCAATCTGAAGATGTGTAAACTATTGGCACTTAAAACCTTCTTCGCAGTTTTCTGTGTGATTCTATCAGCAGGCTGCAATACCGGAGACGATCTTTCCCAACCGCTACCACCGACTCCACCGGTATCTGACTTTACGTTCGCAATCGACAGCACCAAGCTGATTCTCGATGAAGTGTGTTTTGTCCTGAATTACCTGGAAGATGGAGATCTCATAGTTAGCGAATTCTACAACCTTGAAGACGATACCGTTTACCTTAAAGGAACGCAGGAACCCTCCGGAGCAATAATAACTGAGCATACCATATTCAGTCCCATGAACCCTGCGGTGGGGACGTCCTGGTTAGGCGAAGGAGCTAACCTCTTCACCGTGGCGGATTGCCTGTCCGTAACGGTTCCGGCGGGAACGTTTCCGACTTTCATCTACCAGATCACTGATACCGCGACCAACGAGTTACTGGGATCTCTGGAACTTGCCGAAGACATCGGTATTGTCAGCGTATCCTATATCAACGGTGATGATACCACACGTCTGGTGCTGAATGATTACACAATCATCGGCGGCGAAGGAGTCTTCCCCCTTGAAGTCGGCAACGAGTGGAATCTGGTAGAAGGAATTTATGAAGTAGAATAGCCTGAAGCACTCTAGCCATTACGTATTTTCAATAAAAAAGGCGATCCCAATTCGTCGGGATCGCCAAGCTTATTGCTTATTGCTGAATGCTGAATGCTATTTCATCAACACCATCTTCCCACTGGCCTGATACTCTCCAGCTTTCAACCTATAAATATACACCCCTGATGGCAATCCCGAACCGTCGAATGTGATTTCGTGGTGACCAGGGGTGTAGGGGCTCAATATATTGAACCCCTATTTTTTTACGTTTACTATAAATATTAATAGCTATTCATCCGGATATTCATCGGTTAGATAGCTATCTATTCCAAATTCCCAAGCGGCTACTGGTTCTAAATCCGTACCATTATGACGTTTTAACACGAAGCGGTTATATTTTTGCCATAATGCCGCCGCTTTTCCCGGTGCAGTATTTATCGATGAGCTTACTTCGGTTTCCTGAAGTTCAGAAATAGAAGTCTGGGTTTCGTAGCCGAATGATGTACTAACCGTCGCAGATATCTTGCCTGAGAAAAATCCTATGTTCACACCACCTTCGGCAGTCACCGATACAGATGTTTCTTCCCAATAGGACTGACTCTCCTCGGTAGTAACTCCAGATCTTATGGTCACTACATTTGTTTGAATTTCCGACGTCTGATTATAATTATGATAGAGCAGTTTGTAGAATACTTGACGTTCCAATCTATAGAAAGGTGAATTAGCCACACGCCAATGCATATTATTGACGTATAACAGGTCATTAACTATAGTGCATGGTGATAGCATCGCCTTTCCCAATAGCGGAACTGTTTCAGCCGGTGGAGAATCATAGCTATCCAAACGAGGTAGGTAGGTTTGGTATGGCGCCTCGGACAGCATTGGTAATTCCACCTTAAGCACATTCATAACTTCGTGAGAAGTTGGTGGAGTCCAAGAATTCCAGGCTACAAATGTTCCAGTCTCAAGGTAGGCGTTATCGTGAGGCCCGGATTGTGGCGGATAAATTTTCCAGCAGCCAAGATCAAATGGCGTGCGAGACGTACTATAATCGTTCCATATAAAAGATCCAGTCGACCCGAACGTGGTTAAATCTTCCCTCACGCACACATAATCACTGAAGAGCGGGCGCTTGCGGACCTGGAGTAACCACTGAACCCATCGCTCTATAACCTTCTGGCGGAATCGGCTGCCAAACCATCGCCGTAGTATCAATTTCAATAGGCCAGGTCCAGATCAATTCATAGTAATACCAAATCAATTGATAACCTATGGGCTGGGCTAACGCGTCTGAACCGTCTTCTGCTTTCACCACCATCATAGCGTAATTACCGTCAGGATTATACCAATCTTCTTGACCAAGCGACCCAAGCGCGTGATATCCTTCCGGGAGATTCGGATAATAGAACGCCCCATTATACGCGCCGCCGCTGCCGGCGTCATGCCAGATATGATCAAATTGGTCTACAAAGGTTATAAGCAATTCCCCGGTATCAAGCACATGATGATTATAAACCTGAACTGGTATATCTTTCGTTAATCCACCACTGCTGGTTAAGGTTATAACTGCTTCGCCGAAATCAACTCCGGTTACGGTTATTTCCGATCCGGCTTGTGTGACATCTGCCACCGCCCCATTATCGCAGGTCGCCGTAAATGTATCGGGCAATCCGTCCATGTCGAGAGCGGTAACTTCGATAGTTTCAGTTCCATTTGGAATAACCGAAACGCTTAACAAACTCACGAAGATAGAAGATTGATCATCACCGCCACCGCCACCGCCATTGCCGCCAGTTGGGGACTT
>CBDUWK010000411.1:0-2890 GCA_965370905.1 uncultured bacterium
GTAATCATCATCGTAGAAGTCTGCTTTAAGGTCAGATTGGAAACCGACATAGCATGAATCGTATGAAATGTTACCTTCATTGAAGAGGCGAAAGCGGATGAATATCAGATCTTCGGCGTAATATCTGCCAAAGCTGTAGGCAGTTTGCTCGAGGCGAAGTCCCATGCCATAATCGTCCTGAATGACGGCATATACGTCCCGGTCGGAAGTGAACTCACCCGCGACGAATAGACCAGGATTCTGGAGGTTCTCACGGTAGGGTCCCGGCCAGGTTGGCACTCCCTCAATTATTGGCCAGGTATCGCGTATGTCACTGAAGGCAAGGAAGGGGGTGATTTCATCACCGGCAGTATTGAATTCGGTGCGCTCATCGTTGAAAAGGGCACCGAGCGATCCGTCGAAGGCTTCCCAGCCAAACTCGAGCGCGGCGGATGAAGGATCGTAGATAGAGGTGACAACCTGTCCATCAGCGACCAGGATGAAGCTAACTCCGAAACCGTAGTGCTGTACGTCAGACCCTGATCTTGGCCAGTGGAGTGCTGGTGTACCTAAATGGAAATCTGATATCACACCATAATTCGTGACAATATTGCTCAGTTCACCCTTATCTAAAAGTCCCAATGCTCTATCGCTGACTGTATTGGATCCGTCAGGGCGAAACCAACGGTCCGGGTCTTTCAAATAGTGGGGACCGATTTTGGGTTGATTCTGCGCCAAAAGGAGCACGGGAATCAATATTACCAACGGGATTATGGTAATTCCATATTTTAGCAAGAGATTCTTCACGGTGTTCAGAATGACATTTATTAGTTTTACTTAGAAATTCGCGGATATACCTAATTTTATTATGCGTGGTTTATCCACCTTTGAGGGATCATGCAGCATATCGATCGCCAATTCATCGCTAGCTACGGGTGACTCCCATGGTTCACCGGTGCACGTATTAACCCGCAAATCGTTGGTGAAATCGAAGAGATTCTCGACGTAACCCAGCAGGGTGACTTTTACTTTGCCATAAATAACAGGTTTGGAGAAACGAATGTCCACGGTTGCGGTCGGATCCATGCGGGCGGAATTTGTGACCGCCAGCCGTTCCCCCGCTCCCGTATAAGGAGTATAGGGGAGACCGCTCGCCCAGGAAGCGGTAATTCCCAGAGTTAAATCGGAGAAGAAAAATCCCAACATTTCATTACGGTTCATGCTACCACTCTGCCAGACGACCATGGCGTTTAGAACGTGCCTGCGGTCGAAATCGAGATAATATTCCTGAAAAGCTTCAGGTTGTGCGTAGTAAACGTTCCAGAAACCTTCCAGGGGCTCGGAGGAGTTTCCTTTAGCAATGGAGTAAGTATAGTTGCCCTGGAACGACCAGTGATCTGCCAAAATGCGGTTTATGCCGAGTTCGACACCCACAACAGAAGCGTAATCTATATTACGGAAGAGCGCGTAATTGTACTTCGTGCCAACTCTGATTTGCTTGGTACCCACCAGATCGGTTATATCTTTATAAAAAGCAGTGAATGTAAATCCCAACAGGGCAGTCAGATTTCCCTTTAAACCTACTTCATAGGCTACGGTTCTCTGCGGCTTCAGGGTTCTGTTACCGACAGCATCGAAGGTACGTTCGGCAAGGGTGTCCACATTAAGATCAGCGCTGTTCATAAACAGATTTTGGTAATGGGGATATTGAAAGAAGTGACCGTAGGCAAAATAGAGACTGATATTATCGTTTATCGGATGCGCTAAACCGAAGCGAGGGCTTAACTGATAGGAGGGGTCGACGGTCGCCAAGCCTGAATCGGGGCTTTCCGGATCTGACCAACCTTTTGTGCGAGGATCAACATAGTCAGCGCGTAAGCCTGCATTGACAACCATATAGGGAAGTTCGATCTTATCCTGAAGGTAGGCAGACCATTCGATGGGATCTTCACGATAACTATCTTCTATACCGGCAGGCAGACCGTCTTGTCCGATGGTCAGTTCCCGGTATTCGAACATATCAATATCAATGGTGCGATTTTCCAATCCTGCCTTGAAAAGGTGATAATTACCATACTGGTAATTTCCGCTGATTCCTAAGGAGTATGTCCTGGTCTCGCTTTCGCGCCAATCATCTGACCAGTCACTTTCCTTATAGAAATCGAAGGAGAAGTCTTTTTGCTGATAGCCGTTAGAAATATAATCATCCCAATCCTCGAATATTTTCAGATCATGTTGCTGTTGGTGATAGCCCAGCCAAACATCAAAGTAAGCGCGACGGCTTAAGGGATGAGTCCAACGTGCATCCAGGCGATAGTCACGGAGGAAGTGTTTATGGTATTGATCAGGCACATACTTCCAGTCATGATTGTAAACCTGGTAATTCCGCCAACCGTAACCACCAGTTAAGGTCAACTTCCCACCGCTTCCATAGGATTGTGCTACTTTAGCTAAAAGCGATCGTTCCTGATCGAATCCAGCAGGGAGGTAACCGCTTTCGTTTAAAACCATGCCACTCACAAAGTAGTTTATACCATTAGCAACCTTCACTGGGCCGCCGATAGAGAGCGCATGACGACCCTCGCTGCCAAATACATTGCCCGGCTGGTGGTGAACTGAATTGTGCTTGTACAGGGATATATTGGTTTCAGGATCCCTGACGGCATCACTGTTTTCTCCTGCCCAATCCTTGGTTCGGTATGGGCTCCGGTTAATCATCCCGGCGAGATATTCATAATCCAGGTGAAATTCATCACCGCCTTCGCGAGTGATAATCTGGACCACACCTGACATAGCATCCCCGTATTCGGCGTTGAAAGTACCGGAGAGGAGCGTCAGTTCCTGGATGGCTTCACGGTTAATAAAAATAGAACTGGCGCCTGTAATCGAATTTTCCACCCGCTGCCCATCC
>CBDUWK010000412.1:0-2885 GCA_965370905.1 uncultured bacterium
AACTGACAGTATATGCACTTTAAGAGGTGAAGGGGATGAATATCGAACTGGCCGTGAGCGAATTGATGGAAAAGGTGCGTTGTGATGCATAATCGTAGAGATTATTCTTGACGAGACGGTGGCTAATTTGGTAGAAATATAGATGGTTATGTGTTCCTGCGCTGCCGTTCATCTGTGGTTTTTGGTCTTCTTTCGGGCGCAATTCCTGTTGTTGATAGAATAGAGGAGGAATTATTGTGCATTACGTTACGTGAAGCGCAGAGTTGGAAGGGGGACTCAATTCTTTACAGTGAAGAGATTCCTACATTTCAATTGACATCCGGTATTTTTTTAAAGGAGGATTATTATGTCTCAGAAATTGGTTTGTTTTGTATTTGTGTTAGGTTTAGTTCTGACGAGCACGGCCGGCGCAGCCGACCCTAATCTTGTCGGCTGGTGGAGGCTTAACGAGGGATCGGGCGCCGCGGCAATCGACTCATCTGGCAACAATCTACATGGTGAACTGGTGAACGATCCGGTTTGGGTTGCCGGAGTTCAAGGGACAGCTCTGCAGTTTAGCGGAGGCAATCACGTCGCGGTACCCGGTTATGAAGGCATACTGGGAACACATGCACGAACCAGCGCTGCGTGGATCAATGTTACCACGACTTCAGCGAGCATCATTACCTGGGGCCCAAGCGGGGAAGGAACGAAATGGGTCATGCGCACTCACAACGGCCCTGCTTCCATTCGCCTTGAATGTGGACGGGGCAATACGTATGGCACTACCGATCTGGTGGACGGCGAATGGCATCACGTTGCAGCAGTGCTTGAAGATGACGGTTCGCCTGACGTAAGTGAAATTAAACTCTACGTGGACGGCAAGCTGGATCCAATCGATCCCTCAGGAACCCCGAGAGCAATGAATACATCCAGCGGAGGAGAGTTTCGGATTGGGTACGACCTGAACAACACAGGCAGAACGTTCGACGGGATGATAGACGATGTGCGCATCTATGACCGCGCGCTTAGCGCCGATGACGTCCAGGCGTTAATGGACAACCCGGGAGGCACAGTAACCCAGGCGTTGGCGCCCGATCCTGCAGACGGCGTCATTATTGACTCCGCTTGGGTCAATCTGACCTGGACACCCGGTGACCTCGCGACTTCGCATCAGGTTTACATCGCAGATAATTTTGATGATGTGGATAGCGGAACTGAAGGCGCATTCCAGGGCAACCAGGCCACAACTATTGTTACACTGGGTTTTCCGGGATTTGCACTTCCGGATGGTCTTGTTCCTGGTACGACTTACTATTGGCGAATCGATGAGGTTAATGATACCGAGCCTGAGAGCCCCTGGAAAGGCAGCATTTGGAACTTCAGCGTTCGACCCAAAACCGCCTGGCGCCCAGCGCCTGCTGATGGAGCACGGTTTGTGGAGCCTGAGACGAGCCTTACCTGGGATCCGGGAGTGGGAGGGGCCCTATACTCCGTGTATTTCGGTGACAACTTCCAGGATGTCAACAGCGCTACAGGCGCTGCTACTATAACGGCGACTACTTATGAGCCCGGCCAGCTCGAACAGGGCAAGACTTATTACTGGCGTGTTGACAGCTCTGACGGCCTGAACGTCCACAGGGGCAAGGTCTGGAGTTTCACCACAACCATCCCGGGTGGCGGACTTATAGGCGAGTACTTTAACACCATGAATCCAGGCGGTCAGCCCGTTCTCAAGCGGACCGATTCCTCGATTGATGTTGACTACGGTACCAATTCGCCGGAACCAAATGTGGTCGATGAAGACTTCTTCTCAGTGCGTTGGCGGGGCGAAGTACAGGTTGCTTTCTCAGAAGTTTATACGTTCTATACACGTACGAACGACGGATCGAGGCTGTGGATTGACGAGAAGTTAATCGTCGACAAGTGGGCGTGGGTAAACAGGGTCGTTGATACCCGTGGTGAGCCTATCGAACTTGTCGCCGGAGAGCGGTACAGCATTCGGATGGAGTGGTTCAACGAGGATGGAGACGCTGAGGCACACCTTCTCTGGGAGAGTGCCAGTGAACCCAAGGCGATAATCCCATCAGCAGCGTTTTCACCGCCGGTCAGGGCGGGCGGCCCGAGCCCGTCTAACGGTGCTGTGGATATAAGGCAGACGGCAATTCTTAGCTGGGGCGTCGGCGAGGCGACCGCTTCGCATGAGATCTATTTCGGCACCGACGCAGATGCTGTGAAAAACGCCGATACCAGCTCGCCTGAGTATAAAGGCAGCAAAGCCATCGGTTCCGAGAGTTATGACCCCGGAAAGCTTGATTGGGATACGACTTACTACTGGCGAGTCGATGAGGTCAATAATCTCAATCCTGATAGTCCTTGGATAGGAGGTGTTTGGAACTTTACGACGGCTAACTTCCTTATCGTGGACGATTTTGAACTCTACAATGATCTTAATCCTGATGATCCCGAGAGCAACAGGATATTTAATGCCTGGCTGGATGGATTCGACAATCCGGCCATAAATGGATCTATCGTTGGTTACCCTAATCCTCCCTTTACCGAGCAGATTATCGTTCACAGCGGTAATCATTCGATGCCTTTTGTCTTTGACAACGCTGTTGGTAAATCAGAGGCGACTTTGACTTTGACTAATCCACGTGACTGGACAGTGAACAGTGTCGACACTCTGACAATTTGGTTCAGAGGCGATGCAACCAATACCGCTGAACCGATGTATGTTGTTCTAAATGACAGTGCGGTGGTTACCCATGATAACTCAGAAGCCGCTCTGATATCTACCTGGACCCAATGGAATATCGACCTTCAGACTTTTGCGGACCAGGGCGTGAACCTCGCCAATGTCAATACGATTACTCTTGGCTTAGGCAACAGAAATAATCCGGTTG
>CBDUWK010000413.1:0-2884 GCA_965370905.1 uncultured bacterium
GGGCACTTTCGAGGGTGAAAGGTTCAGACCGAACGATCGGGGATTGCTTTTGGCTGATGAGATATCAGCGAGGATATTGGGATAAAAAAAGGCAGGCTTAAAAGCCTGCCTTTTTCGATACAAACGAGTCATTACCATTTCAGGGAATTTTTAATATCACGGATGAAGAGCAGAGCGTCAGGACCGGAAACGCTTTTGTTAGGATTGAAGTTACCAGTCAGTTTGTCAAGATCCATGATGTCCCGTTCGACGGCGAGCATGGCGGCTCCATAGAAGGGATGATCGGTGCGCATATCGCGGATATGCGATTCTGCTTCACCGATGTACTTGGAGAAGATGCTCTCATCACGGGTGACCATGTATATAAGGCGTTGCACTGCCCCAGCGAATTCAATGCGCGTAACTTTTTCATCCGGATAGAATCTATGATCCTGCACAATCTCGAATATTCCGGTACTTACAAAATCACGAATCATAGATTCAGCCCAGTGGTCGTCAAGGTCGAGGATTTCATAGCGATCCGGTTCGCTTGCAGAACTCTGGAATTCGAGAGGATCTTCGGATTGAAATGAAAGAGGCGAAGTTGTTTCGAAAGCTTCTCGCCTCTGGATTCTTTCCACAACATTCAATTCTTCGATGAACAGCACGGCCATATCAGCACGGTTTATTTCATCTACGAGCGCAATGATTTTTCCGTACTTGGTGCCAGGTTGTGCTTCCACTATTTTATGTACGTCCTGCATGGCTTGGCCGGCTTTTTCTGCCCAGATACCATCAATTTCAATGGCGTTGCGAAGCATATCTTCAGAACTCCTGAAATCCATAGCTTGCTTGTAGGCCAATCCCATGAAGTAGTAGGATTCATCGCTGCTGGGATCTATTTTCAGCGCTTTCTTCAAGCCCTTCTCACAGTCTTCAATCCAGCCTTTATCCCTTTTCATGAGTGCATAGCAGCGGATGTGCGCGATCCAGACTCTGATATCTTTATCATCCAGATCTTGGGCTTTATCCAGATGGTCTTCGGCATCGTTTTGCATACCCTTCCTGGCTTTTGATTTAGGATCTGTGATTTCAGCGGCACGACTGGCAAATATCAGGCTTAAACCCGCATGTGCGGGAGCAAATTTCTTATCTAACAGGAGCGCATCGTTGAACTGAGCTTCGGCGGCATCAAGGTCGCCAGCTTCGAATTTACGCATACCCTGGTTAAAATGCGATTCGGGCGTATCTAACAAACCTTCTGCGGCACGTTGTTTGGGCCCACACCCCGTGAAGATCATTGAAGAGGCTATAGTAAGGATCATTGTGAAGATAAGAATTGTTCTATACATACAATCCTCCTGTAAAGAAAATCTTATGATCCGGAATTGCCATCAGTCCACTATGATGATAACCCGGCATTTCTGCAGGAAACTTAAGTTGTCCTTCATACTGTGGAGTTTTTGGGCATCATCATTAGAGATGACGACGTCAGTGCGATTAGTTCCAGTAGTTCTCAGCCCTCTAGCCACCAGTGGGCGATTTGTCACCCTATCGTTATTCACGGCCGATTCCATCTCCTTTTCATATCCAACCATGCCGTACTTAATAGCCCAATCTCGGCTGACATATGAAGATCCATATACTTCAAGTCCGTCTTCATTTAAGATTCTGGGCGAAAGAGCCGGACGCGCACCGAGACCAGTGGCGTCAACTATTAAGCCCGAATAAGCGACACCTGAAATGGCAGATGCAAGCGGTTGTGCACCTCCCATTTTTTCTGGCAGTACCGCCTCCAGGAAAGGTCCATCCAGACTCATTTCTATGGTAACTTCAATGGAGCCGTCATCGTAATACCTGGGTTCCCCAACTCTGCGGAAATTTTTTGCGATGCCTTCCACGCGCGTTTTTACCACATCGTTGGCCAGCATCTGGTTTTCCACGGTGGTTTCCGAGGTCACAGCAACTCCATTCACAACTTCAAGCAGGTTTCGCAAGGCGTCAAGGCTGGCGGCACGAATGACGCCCGCATGTCCCCCGGGTCCACCAGTCATCCCCATGCCGGTAGCAGTAATGGTTCTCTGAGTGAAGTCGATGGAACCATTCATACCGATTTGTTGGATTACGCCCTGCGCGGAAGCAGGGTCGGTAACTGTTCCTAAAAGTATGCAGATAGACGCTACAGTTAGGGAAAAACGCATGTGTACCTCCTCGTACAGAACATTAGCATTAACATGGCTCTAAGCAGCGAATAGTTCTTTATTATGGTACTTCTGTTGTTATGGAAAAGTTAATTGCACCTTTGCTCTATATCAAGCTAATTCGCATATATTTAGCAGGATATTACTATTTATTAATCTCTCTATCGCGTTCCTGGTTCCAACGTACCCATTCGGTTTGTTCTTCAGGATCCTCTAAAGTGAATCCTCCGGAGGCCAATAGCTGACCCTTCGGTCCAATTCGAACCTCCTGCATGTTCTTCACAATATAGTACCATTCTTCGAACGTTACCTCGCGAGGTCCGGGAATCTGTTTAGGTCCCTGGATGCGCTGGGGCGCTCTATGAGGCAGTTCCAGAGGAAGAAGGTAATCTTTATCGGGGGCATTGGTAATCCTGACTTCACCTTTATACACTTTTAAAATAGTTGTGGAATCATCGGCAACACTGATGCGGAATCGTGTGCCCGTAATAGCCGCTCCGGCAACCGGAGTGGACACTTTAAATTCCACTTCTTCTTCTATCTGGGACACCATAGCCCAGATATCGCCCTTTTCTAAGTTAATGAGGGTTTCATCACGGCCCTCTTTAGTCTCTTCATAAAGTTTTATGACGTCTATTGTCGTAAGCGGTGCCATGCGGATGACATTCAGTTCCTTCAAAGTGAGTTCGGCTCGAGAATCCCGC
>CBDUWK010000414.1:0-2848 GCA_965370905.1 uncultured bacterium
AATCAGATCTACCATCTCGCGAACTACTTCAACATTGGGATAAGCCACATAACCTTCTTCATTTGCGTCAGGATGGCCGGGATCGTACACCCACGTAAAATCGGAGCCATCTCGCTCAAGTTCTGTTCTTACAGTTCCTACTTGCAGTTCCCTTTTACTGCCGAAATTTTCACGCATATGCGCTTTGTGGGTAATGTTCAAATCGAGCTTACGTTCGACTGGTGACTTCGCTGCTTGTACCTTTTCACTTACCTCCTCGAAGGTGGCGATTTTGCGTCTGTAGGGACCACCTTCTTCAGTTCGTGTCGTCTGGGCATTCGCCAAATTTTCAGCGATAGCGTCCATCCAACGGCGATTGGCTGCCAGTCCTGAAGCAGAAATTTGCAGGGATGAGAATAGTGGATCTATAGGCATTTTTCCCTCAAAGAATCATCCGTTATATTTATCCATCGAGAAATCATATTAAACTATTCCCCTGATGGCGCTATTCAGAAGTTCGAAATACTGTCGAGCTAATTTTGCTTCGGCTTCGTATTTTAATTGCACCTGAGCGAGGTTTGCCATTTCGCGTTCTATCACCACCTGCGTGGATCCTGGGCCATCGATCCGATCATTGGCATCCCTTAGCTGTGCATAAACGCCCTGTTTTGAGTTTCGCAATGGTAAATGATCAGGATGACTACACGTTAGTCTGCTGGTGGGGCGGCTAAGAGCCGTCCTGAGTTGGTCTTCAAAATCAACCACTTTTCTGGTATATTTAGAAGACTGGGCATTAGCAATATTTGTGGCAATTGACCGCTGCCGAAGGTGGAGTGCGTCGAGACCTCGTCCCAGGGTTGGAAGCGGTGTCTTAGCGAAGAGTAGATCTTTAATCATACTAACCTCATCAAGTTCAAATACTGCCTCTCCCGAATAAGGGAATACTCCGGGCAAAAACCAAAAAGCAATCTTTATGCCATGATATACCCATGAAAAAATGGATAAATTCAGCACAAAAATTGCCTTTAAAACCAAAACCCCCGAAACGAGGGGTAAATAGCTACCATCTAAAGCGGCAAAAATATCCCTGCTAAATAATGTACTCTCTCAGGGTCATATAATTTCCTCTCCATCCGCTTCTCGGTATTCCTTAATTTTATTTCTCAGTGTGCGTATGGAAATATCCAGTAATTTAGCAGTTTTAGTGCGGTTCGATTTCTGGGAGCTCAGGGTTTTCAGGATAAGCCATTTCTCTAAATTCCGTAAGGTTGTTCCAGGAATCTCAGGTATATCGTCGAGGCCGTTCGAACGTGACCTTAATCCAGCCTGTAGATCGGCTACTTCTATGATATTGTTGCGACTAAGGACGACAGCCCGTTCTATCCTATTGGCAAGTTCTCGCACGTTCCCCGGCCAATCTGCGCGGCACAGATATTCCACAGCATCATCTGAAATACCTTGGATGTCCTTGTTATAGTCCTCGCAATAACTTTTCAGAAAATGCGCAGCAAGGAGGGGAATGTCATCCCGGCGTTGGGATAAGGGTGGTAGATGAATTGAGATTACATTCAAACGATAGTAGAGATCTTTCCTGAAATTGCCCTTTTCAACTTCCTCAGTCAGATCACGGTTGGTGGTAGCAATCACTCTTATATCAACCTGAATTGTATCGGTTCCACCTATGCGTTCGAATTCCCGCTCTTGCAACACTCTAAGGAGTTTAGCCTGTAAACCGGGCGCCATCTCACCAATTTCATCGAAGAGTATGGTTCCTCCATTGGCCTGTTCGAATTTTCCCTTAGTTCGGGCGAACGCGTGAGTGTACGCACCCTTTTCATGACCGAAGAGTTCCGATTCAATCAATCCTTCCGGAATCGCGGCACAATTGACCTTAATGAATGGCTTATCTTTGCGTATGCTATTGTAATGTATCGCGCGTGCGACCAGCTCCTTGCCTGTGCCAGATTCTCCTTCGACCAAGACGGTGGTATGGTTAGGGGCAACCATTTTCATGATCTCGAACACCTCATTCATAGCCCTCGACTGACCAATGATAGAAGTGAAGCAATATTTACCGGATAATTCGTTTCGCAGGTAATGATTTTCGTCGAGGAGGCGGCGGTGTTCGATAGCTTTATCGAGAACGAGTTCTATTTCGCCGGAAGTGAATGGTTTGGTAATGTACTCGAAGGCACCCAGACGCATGGCTTCTACTGCATTTTCAATAGTGCCATAGGCTGTCATCATTATTACCTGGGTATCGGGATCGTGTGCTTTAACGAAGCGTAAAAGATCGAGGCCGGAGACACCGGGCATCTTTAGATCGGTCAGTACAAGGTCATATGCTGCTTCCTTCAGAACGGCTTTTGCCTTTTTGCCGTCTTCGGCTATATCCACGTGATAAGAGCGACGTGTAAGCGCCTCTTTCAGAAAGTCACGGACCAGTTCTTCATCATCCACAACCAGTATGCGGATTTGAGCCTTGCTTCCGCTCAATTGATACCCCCTTGTTGGATTTATATCTCCCCAATTAAACTATATGATCGGGATTGTCACCACAAATTCTGCGCCACCATCAGCAGGGCAATTATGCACTATTTCCCCGCGATGTAGTCCCGCAATTTTCTTGGCTATCGCCAAACCCAAGCCTGTTCCCTGGGTCTTTGTTGTAAAAAATGGATTAAATACTTTATCAATATCTTCTTTGGACACTCCAGGTCCGAAGTCGCGCACAAATAACGTAACTTCATTAGTTAGCGCGTTGGCATGATATCCAGCGACAATCTTACCCTTGCCATCCATAGCTTCAAATGCATTTCCTAAAAGGTTCAGTAACGAGTTAGTTCAGAAAATAGTGCATGAATTGGAA
>CBDUWK010000415.1:0-2847 GCA_965370905.1 uncultured bacterium
ATTATTCGTAATCAATACTTAGAGTTTAAGTGGTGAACAATATGCAAAAGTCTGGCATAACATGCCAGTTTTTTTTATAATTTTATGGGGGCGGTGGCTCTTTGCCGGGAAGAGAATCGAGGTAGTTTTCATCTACGAGGACTTCGCGCGCTTTAGAGCCGTCGAAGGGGCCTACAATTCCAGCTCTTTCGAGCTGATCTATCAACCGTCCGGCGCGAGCATAACCTATCTTCAGGCGGCGCTGCAGAATAGAAACGGACGCCTGCCCCTGGTGTATGACCATCCGGGCGGCGTCTTCGAAGAACTCATCGCGATCTACCTCGAAATCACCACCTGCAGCTATAATTCCTTCAGGCTGCGGAAGATGGAGAGGATGGCGGTAGAAGTCATGCGGTTGATCTTCAATAAAGGAGACCAAACCTTCTATCTCCTCAGGACTGACGTAGCAGCAGTGTATTCTTTCGGGCTGCCCTCTCCCGGGAGGGATAAATAAGGCGTCACCATTGCCGAGGAGAGATTCTGCGCCATTAGCGTCGAGGATCGTCCGCGAATCAGTTTTAGAGGAGACCTGAAAAGCGAGGCGCGCCGGAAAGTTGGCTTTAATAATTCCCGTTATAACGTCAACAGAGGGACGCTGCGTGGCGACTATCAGATGGATGCCGACAGCTCGGGCCATCTGTGCCAGGCGGGCGATAGGTTCTTCCACTTCCTTGGCGGCGATCATCATCAAATCTGCCAGTTCGTCAACTACTACTACCAGATAATTCAACGGCCGGAGCTTCTCGCCATCTATAGTGACTGCCTTCCCTTTTTCTGCGAGTACGTTAAATTCTTCGATATTGCGCATCCCCGCGGCTGCGAGTATATCATACCGTCGGGCCATTTCAAGCTCGATTCCATTTAACACGCGCACTGCGTTGGCGGGCGTGGTAATTACTTCTTCGTCCAGTTCATCGGTGATCAAGAGATGATGCCGGGCCAATCGGGCGTAAACTGAAAGCTCAAGTTTCTTAGGATCGATGATAACGAATTGCAACCTCTCAGGAGGATTGCGCAGCAAGAGGCTCGCTATAATAGCATTCAGGCAAACTGATTTACCAGATCCGGTAGTACCGGCAACCAACAGATGCGGCATCCTGGCAAGATCGGTTACGTAAGGTTCCCCGGAGGAGGTAGATCCCAATGCGACCGCAAGCGCTGAAGAATTATCATAGAAAGAGGCATCCTGAGCTATACCTTTTAAAGCTACCACTGAGGGTCTACGGTTGGGTATTTCTACGCCTACGGCCCCATGCCCCGGGATAGGGGCTTGAATGCGGATAGCACGCGCGCGCAGAACGAGCGCAAGATCGTCGGCGAGGCCGCTGATGCGGCTGACTTTTACACCCGGATCTGGTTCCAGATCGAAACGGGTAATAACGGGTCCGGGATTAACTTTGACGACCTTGGCGCCCACACCGAAATCAAAAAGGGCTTCCTGGAGGCGTTTGGCTTTTGATTTGAGTTCTTCAGGGGCATCCGGTGATTCAGGCGGCGGATCTGCCAGAATGCTGAGCGGCGGTAACTGGTATTTACGACCGTCGGTTTTCGTTTCTTCCGGAGATAATCCTGTCGCTTGCTTCTGAGGCGGCGCTTCTTCGACCTGGAAAAGTCCTTCACTTATCTCAACGTCTTCTGCGACAGTTTCAGATGACTTTTCCGCAGAGGGTAGGCTGGTATCAGAGAGATGCGCCCGGCGTCGAAACTTGAATTTCGGCGCTTTTTTGGGCAGGTGGTTCCAGAGCCAGACTAACAGACTTTTGGATTGGATAGCAGATTGTTTAATTATCCGGGAAGGTTGAATGCGGAGAAGGAGGACAAGGCTTACTAGTACCACGAGAGTCCAGAGTATCCAGGCTCCGATTCCACCCATAAAACTGTGAATCAGCTTTCCAAAACTTACGCCGATCAATCCAGCGTGATCATCCACGGGATCGGGCACTTCAATAAGGCTGATGGTGAAGGAGATCCAGAAGGCAGTAAAAAAGAGGACAGCGCTTACCAATAGAGTACGAAGTTTCTTCCAACCGAAGAGAACCGCTCCCGACCAGATGAAGAGTAACAGGGGGATGATGAAGGTAGGCCAGCGTCCGAAGGTAAGCTTGATGGCGTAGTATGAGAAATAGGCGCCAAATTTCCCCAGCAAGTTTCCAACGAGATCGGGTTCGCCCCGGTAACTGACAATAGCCAGAGTTGTCAGCAAGGAGAGTGCGAGGAGAAAGAGCCCCAGTATTTCACGCAGCCGTCCTGTATCAGTCTCTCTCTTCCGGCTGCGCTTTTTCCTGCTGGATTTTTTCATATGCGAACACCCCCTCGATATCGCTTCAAATTAGAAAATTAAAGGCTCACAGTGATCCGACCGTCGAGGAAGACGGGCAGGAGTGAAAGCCGGTTCAGATCGGAGCAGAACGGCAGGTCTGATTCCATTCCAATCTTAGCCAGATAGCGTCCATGATTCGAATTTGCCACAATTTCAGGAATGGAATCGTTGAAATGTTCGGATAATATAAGGGCGGCACGGGCGCCGTCATTCAATTCCAGGTTCTCTCCAATCTTTCTCTGCAGATCCCTCAAAATGAGTCCGGCACAGACTGCATCTTCGACAGCGAACTGCCCCAATTTACCTGCACAAACGATTACTATGGAATTATTAGTCTCAGCAAGTGTATTGACAACGGTATCGAGATTGACGAATCCGCAAATCAGGGTGCGATTTGCCTGGCGCGTTTTAATGATTGCAGGGGTACCGTTCGTACTGCTTAAAATCAGGGTTTTTCCCTTCACGACCGACGGTTTATACTGAAGCGG
>CBDUWK010000416.1:0-2846 GCA_965370905.1 uncultured bacterium
TGATTGCTGAATCGTTCGCTCGCATCTTTTACCGCAATTCCATCAATGTTGGTCTGCCTATATTAGAATGTCCCGAAGCTGTCAAGGCAACGGAAGACGGTGACAGGCTTTCCATTGATCTTGCTGCTGGTGAAATCACCAATCTCACCAGAGGTGGTACCTACAAAGCAGTCCCCTTTCCGGAGAGAATTAGGCAAATCATCGATGTTGGTGGTTTAGAAGAATATGTTAAAATAAAACTTCGGGAATAAGCAATTGCGGATCCTGTTAAATAAACTTAGCTCATATGTGGAGGAGGCGGGATAATGAAGTTCCGTGAACCGTTGAAAAAACTGATCCATGAAGCTACCGACTTCACCAAGGGCAAGAACTTTCCCTCACCGGAGAGGATAAAAATCTATGATTCCACGCTTCGGGACGGTGAACAGATGCCCGGTGTTGCTTTCTCCCCGGGACAGAAATACACTCTCGCAGTAGCTCTGTCCGATATCGGAGTGGACATCATAGATCTCGGTTTTCCCATGGCAGCTCTTTCCGATCGGCGCGCGCTGCAACGCATCGTTCAGGGCAAACGCAAGGGTGAAATCCGTAAGGATATGGAACTCCTGGTGATGTGCCGTTCTAATCCCAAAGATATCGACGTGACCATACAGACCCTGCAGGAGATCGATGTAGATATCAATGATATCACCTTCTTCATTTTTACTTCCGGCTCAGATCTCCACCTGAAATACAAGATTGGAAAGACTCTCGTAAAAATTATGGGGCGTGACGAATCCGAATGGCTTGATCTTCCCGTCGAATTCTATCGTGAAGCCAATCTAAAGCTGATGTGTGACGCCATCCGTTATGCCTGTGACAAAGGGGTTAAATCCATCGAATTCGGAGGTGAAGACGGTTCCCGAGCTGATCTTGAATATACTATACAATTAGCTAAAGCGGGCTATGATGCCGGCGGAACCAGGTACAGTTACCCCGATACCGTCGGATGCTTCACACCTGAAGGCGTGGATCATTATATTCCCCGGATAGTCAAGGAATTTCCTGGTAAAGATGTAGTCGTACACTTCCACAATGACTTCGGTCTGGCGGGAATAAATACTATACGCGCCATGAGTCACGGTATCAACGTTCCCACCTGTACTGTAAATGGTATGGGCGAACGTGCAGGAAATGCACCGCTACACGAAGTCGTAGTCGGTTTGAAGTTGTTGTATGGTATCGATCTGCCGCACTTTAAGTATGAAAAATTGCGCGAACTTCGTAAACTCGTCGAAGAATATTCCGGTATCCCCGTTTCCGCTCATGCGCCTATAATCGGAGAAGGTGTGTTCACTCACGAATCCGGTATCCATACTGCTGGAATGCTGATTGATAAATCGATCTATCAGGTCATCCCACCCGAACTCGTGGGAGGCGAAATTAAATACGTCTTCGGCAAGCACAGTGGAATCGCTGCCGTCAAGGCAGTATTAGAAAAGCCGATTTATACTGAAGGACTCGAACGGGACGGAGTGGAATTGACTTCTGAACTGATCGAAGCGGTAGCTCTTTTCGTAAAGGACGCCCGCCAGAAGCGCACTCGCTCCGACAGCTTTACCAACGTTACTGAAGCATACTACCGTGAGTACGAACAACTCGGTATTTCTGAACTCCGGCTGGTGGAGTTAGCTTCCACTCTCGGCCGTCTGATAAAAGAAGGTCTTTTCAAGCCGAAATTTGAGGACGATAATATTAAACCATAGCTAATATTTACGTGCGTTGTGTGCTGTCAAGTCCCTGAACTTGACTTTCAATACCTAAATCAATCGGGATTTCCGTGCTGTCAGGTGTCCCCACCTGACAGCCAAAACTTTAAGCAATCTGGAGGAACAATGTCGTTAGATTGGCTGCCTCGCGAAGGGGGTCTAAAGGATCATGAGTTATGGGGGGATGAATATTTCGGGACAGAACCACCCACTATCAATTATGAACTTCATCCTATTGTTGATCCGAAAGGGAACGAAGTAGAAGGTTTGTATTCCGCTTGGATTATTTTAAATAATCCCAAGCAGTACAATTCCTACACAACCGAAATGGTCAAAGGCGTTATAGCTGGTTTTCATAAAGCCTCCATGGATCGCCGCGTAGTGGCGGTTGTGTTCACTGCGGTGGGCAATAAGGCTTTCTGTACCGGCGGAAACACTAAGGAGTACGCAGAATACTACAGCGGCCGTAACGCCGAATACGGCTCCTACATGGATCTTTTCAACGCCATGGTGGATGCTATCCTGAATTGTAAGAAGCCCACCATTTGCCGAGTTAACGGTATGCGTATTGCCGGTGGTCAGGAAATCGGTATGGCTTGCGACCTGGCTGTCGCAGCAGACACTGCCATTTTCGGGCAGGCGGGCCCCCGTCACGGCAGCGCTCCTGACGGTGGTTCCACCGACTTTCTGCCCTGGTTCCTGACTATCGAAGACGCCATGTGGAATTGCATCTCCTGCGAAATGTGGTCGGCATACAAGATGAAACGCCTCGGTCTGATCAGCAAAGTCGCTCGCGTTATCAAGGAAGGTGATAAGTGGATTCCCAGCCCTGCGGTGATAACCGATAAATGGATTGAAGACAGTGAAATCGTCTACGGTGAACTGAAGCGCGGTGAGGGAGCCAAAGCTGCCCGCCAGAAAATCTCCGAATCGACCATTGACTTCGAATTGCTGGACAAGGAAGTTAACAAGATCGTCTGGACCTTCACCAACCTGTTCCCCGGCTGCCTGATCAAGTCTGTCGACGGCATTCGTATGAAGAAGAAATTCTTCTGGGATCAGACCAAGCTGGCGAACCGTCACTGGCTGGCTGCCAAT
>CBDUWK010000417.1:0-2845 GCA_965370905.1 uncultured bacterium
AACATCCGCAGAAAACTGCTCCCGTTGGGAGATCATGTCACCGCTTTTCCGGGTCACGGACCGGAGACCACATTGGGTCAAGAGAGAAGAACCAACCCTTTCTTAAATGATGGAATCATAAACTGGTGACACTCGAACTACAAAGTCAAATCGAGAGGGAGTGCCCGGAGCTGGCTTCATTTTTGGACCACATTCGCTTAGAACGCGGCCTCTCAGCGAACACCAGCCTGGGGTACCGGCGCGATCTGTCCGGATTCATGGAATTTCTGCGTAAAAAAGGAAAGGAAGTATTCACTGCTGATATAGAAGATGGCCAGAAGTACATCGCGGTAATGAGGGCAAAGGGATTGAAGGATTCGAGCATCGCCCGCCATATCAGTTCGTTGAAGAGTTTCTATAATTACTTGACCCTTGCTTCGATTATAGACGTCAGTCCAATGGCATTGCTGCGTACGCCCCGCAGTATGAGGCCTCTACCCCACTCCCTTTCGGTAGAAGACGTCACCCGTTTGATAGAATCTGCCGATACAGAGAAACCTCTGGGTATCAGAGACCGGGCGCTGTGGGAAACACTGTATGGATCGGCGTTACGAGTCTCGGAAGATGTAGACTTGGAATTCGGCGACATCGATGGTGAAAATGGCTGGCTCCTGATTAGGGGAAAAGGATCTAAAGAGCGCTGGGTTCCGTTAAATAGACCTGCACAAGAGTGGCTTGAAAAATATACCGAGGAAGTACGTCCAATACTGACTGGGAGAGGAAAGCAGACGCATAAGGTCTTTTTAAATGCCAGGGGGAAAGCGCTTACCAGGCAGGGCATTTGGCATCTGCTCAAACAGTATGCGATCCGGCTATCACCACCAATCAAGATATCGCCACACGGTTTGCGGCATTCATGCGCCACGCACCTCTTGGAGGGGGGCGCGGATCTGCGCTCGGTGCAGGAACTATTGGGGCACAGTGACATTTCCACCACGCAGATATATACCCAGGTAGATAGAAGTTACTTAAAAGAAGTTCACCGAAGTTTTCATCCCAGAGGCTGATGCCCGATCTAACTATATACATTATCATCGCTCCGCCAATACTCTTAGCCCTGGCGTTTCACGAATTTTCACATGGGTGGGTGGCGGACAGGTTGGGCGATCCGACGGCACGCAACGCGGGTCGGTTAACACTGAATCCATTGGCACACCTGGACTTGATGGGCACTATAATGCTCTTCGTGGTGCACATGGGCTGGGCGAAACCGGTGCCGATAAATCCCTACAATTTTGGAAATCCCAGGCGCGATACGGTGCTGGTATCATTAGCAGGACCGGTTTCGAACCTGATATTAGCCTTTGGCTTTGGATTGCTGATACGAGCTTTCGATACCGGAGGAATATTCGCGAGCATAACCCTCCCCAAGGCAGCGCTCCTGGCTATCGTTTATGGTGTAATCATAAACATCAGTTTAGCGATATTCAACCTGATACCGATACCTCCGTTGGATGGATCGCGCATTCTGGGAGGATTGTTACCACCCGAAATGGAACGTGAGTACCGCAAGCTGGACAAGTTTGGACCTATGTTGGTGCTAGTTTTAGTTATGGGTGGATACATGCTGAATATCCCCATTTTATGGTGGATTATCATACCTTTCATCAAGTTTTTCTCAATACTATTTGCCGGAGTTGATCTGAGTCATCTATGAAAAAGAAATTTGCGATTCTCATACTGATTACAGCCGTATTTATAGGCGGTTGTTCGCCACTGCTCATCGGAGGCGGAAAACAAGGGACAGACCTAAAAGAGGCTGTCGCAGGTTACCTGCACAACATGTACCTGGTTGGATCTTCCTGGTCGCTGATGGCGGTCGATTTGGAAAGCGGGAGAATACTGCTTAAGCAGGATGAAGAACGCTCCCTTATACCTGCATCGAATATGAAGCTCATGACCACCGCTTGCGCGCTGGAGATATTAGGACCGAAGTACCGTTTCGAGACCGGGATCGGATATCGTGGCACGATAGATGAAACGGGGATTCTGCACGGGGACCTCATTATTTTGGGCGAGGGTGATCCGACTATAGCGACCAGGTACGAATGGGTACACGGCTTTAATGCCGACACGGATTCCATGGAGGTCTTCGCAGATTGGGCCAGATCGATCGGGCAAGCCGATATCAATAGCATTGATGGAAACGTCATTGGGTATAGCGCTGGACGAGGCGGAGATAAGTACGGATCAGGCTGGGAATGGAATGATCTCAAACACTGGTACGCCGCCGAAATCAGCCCCTTGATTTACGCTGATGATTGTATTGAGGTTACGGTTACGCCCGGGCGCGACGCAGGAGCAGATGCGACCATCGAATGGGTCCCCACTTTAAGTAAATTATCGTTTCACGGGAAAGTAATCACCACCGCCCCTGAAGTAGAACCTTCTATTCACTTCGACCGGAGGTTGGGAAGCAATATCGTCACTATCTGGGGGACGATTCCTTCAGGCGCAGAGCCACAGCAACTCTGGGTGTCAGTCAACGATGCTCAAACTCACTTTCTGGAAGCGTTAAAGGAGTCATTAGTTGAAAACGGAATATCTGTCTCTGGAAGTGCGCTTGCAAGTTACAGAGAATGGGGCGGTAGTGCCGATTTTTCACCTGTATATACACACTACTCTCCTCCGCTCAGTCAGATAATCCGGATAATAAACCAGGACAGCCATAATCTTTACGCGGAAACCGTGCTGCGCGCATTAGGTCGTGAAACGATAGAGAGCGGACGAACCACTGTGACCCGCAATAGTGACGCCTTCGAAGCAGGACGCGAGGCGGTAAAAGCCTGGGAGGATGGCCTGGTAG
>CBDUWK010000418.1:0-2835 GCA_965370905.1 uncultured bacterium
AATTCCAGTATTTCAGTCGGACATTCACTGAAGGAATGGTTATATGCGGGCTGACTAAACGGGTATCAGAGTTTATAGGATAATTCGCATCTAAATCAGTCCCGGCGCAGTTTTGACCCGAGTAGGTGAGAGCAGGTCCTACAATCGGAATTCCAACCTCCCACAAGCCGTTGTCAGCCCACCAGCTTCCCCAACCTGACTCCCAGTTTTGATACATAAACGTATCCGGATCTTGAGCAAAGCAGAACGAGAAGAGAACCAAAACCAAAACAGAAATGACTGTAAGATGCCTCATGATAAACTCCTTTTTTTGTTCGAGGAAGTTATTTAATTCGCAAAACTCTTGATTAGCAGACCTATTTTAATCGAACCACCGTTGGAAAGAATCGGAAGCTTTTACATTATGTATTGAGCAACCTTACATTTTCTTACCAACTCAGCTCTGAAAATGAGGAAAGTAGATATTCACCAGTGATTTAGGCTTAATACTCGACAACTATTTCAGTCAGCTATCCTCGGGAAGTCAATGGTTTACTGCTGTATAACGTTCGGCGCGAATAATATGTAATAAAGATCGAACTGAAGCAAGTGAAAATAGTTACAAATCACTATTCAGGATTAATTCGTAATTCATTAAAAAAGTACAATTTGAATCGGTTGAATCCTTAGATTAGGGTTGACCTTGACATAATAATTATTTATATTGTGAGAATTGATAAAAATTAAGAGGACATGAAGGAGCAGGCAATAAATATACTTGACAGCCTCCGGGAACTGGAAAAACAGATCAGCGATCCGGAAGTGATCGCCGATCAGAAGCGGTACCTGGAGTTGTTGCGCAAACATAAGGCGATGAAGTCGGCTGTATCGCTGGCTGAAGAATACATGGGAGTTCTTAACGACCTGGAGGAATACCGCCAAGTATTACGCCTCAAAGAGGACGCAGAACTGGTTGAGATGGCTCAAGAGGAAGTGCCTCTCTTAAAAGAGGAGGAAGCCCGACTCGCTGAAGAGCTTAAGATTGCGCTCTTGCCGAAAGACGAAGATGCTTCGAGGAATATAATTGCAGAGATACGGGCGGGCACTGGCGGAGAAGAAGCAGCCCTTTTCGCCGGCGATTTGTACCGCATGTATCAGCGATACTGCGAAATGAAGGGTTGGAAGTTAGAGGTACTTAATACACATGAAGCTGCCGCGGGAGGATTGAAGGAGGTTATATTCTCGATTATCGGTGAGGACGTTTTCGGCAAAATGAAGTACGAATCCGGCGTGCATAGGGTACAGCGAGTGCCTGCAACTGAGGCCTCGGGACGCATTCATACCTCGGCTGCCTCGGTGGCAATACTTCCTGAAGCAGCAGAGGTGGAGATAGATATTAGTCAAAGCGAGCTAAAAATCGATGTCTTCAGATCTTCGGGACCGGGTGGACAAAGCGTAAATACTACCGATTCGGCAGTTCGTATCACACACATACCTACCGGCATTGTGGTGTCATGTCAGGACGAAAAATCGCAGCTGAAGAACAAGAACAAGGCGTTGAAGGTGTTAAGGGCACGGCTATATCAGAAATCGCGGGAAGAGGAAGAAGCGAAACTGGCTGCGACCAGGCGCGCCCAGGTGAGCACGGGAGATCGTTCCGCTAAGATCAGGACATATAACTTCCAGCAAGGTCGCGTGACCGACCATCGGATTGGTTTGACGCTCTACAGGCTGAACGAGATATTAGAAGGCGATCTCGATGAGATCATCGGGGCATTGAAACTGGACGAACAGGCGAAGAAACTTCGCGAGATATCAGAGGCAAACGTTTCGAATGCTTAAAGCAGAGGTAAAGGTAACCGAAGCTATATCGGACGTGACGAAGCTTCTTGCAAATGAGATAACTTCCCTGATTCCACGCCGTGAAGCTGAATGGATGCTGGAAAAAATATTAGGCGCCAAGAGGGCTGAAATATACTCTAACAGAGGGCTCGTGCTCAATCCTGCGCAGAGGGAGCTGCTATACAATTTCACAGGCAGAAGGATCGCGGGTGAACCGCTCCAGCATATATTAGGGACAGTAGAATTCAGAAACCTGACTCTGAAAATAGACCGTCGCGCGTTGATTCCGCGACCGGAAACCGAGGGGCTGGTTGACTTAGGACTTCAGATTATCGGTAATATAAACAGACCTGATGTTTTAGATGTCGGTACCGGATGCGGCGCTATAGCGTTGAGTATAGCCGACGAGCGTCCTGGAGCACGAATTACTGCGGTAGATATCAGCCGAGAGGCTCTGAATCTGGCCGCTGAAAACGGCCGCTTCACAGAATTATACCCCCGAATTCGTTGGATTGAATCTGATTTCTATAGAGACGATTTCGTAAACCAGTTTGATTATAAATTCGACCTGGTAATATCCAATCCACCCTATGTCTCAAAGCGGGAGTTCGGGAATCTACCACCGGAGATCATGTTTTACGAACCTGAAGTAGCGCTGCTTGCAGGAGATAACGGTTCAGCTGCTATTAGAAGGTTGGCTGTAAGCTGTGATAAACTTCTCACAATGAAAGGACATTTACTCTGCGAAATCGGTGAAACTCAAGAGAGTTCTACAATTTCGATCTTTGAAAAATACGGATGGGACGTCACGATAAAAAAGGATCTAAGCGGCAAACCGCGTTACGTCATCGCCAGTCGAAACGAAGCGCCGGCAAGATTGATTTAACCTCAGTTATACTGACGAAGGTCGGCGAAAATCCCGGACTCCTCGGGATAAAGAGTCTCTTTCGTGAACTGGGGCTTCATCAGAGAGAGTATAGCGAATACCGGCGCACCCTGTACCAACTAATAGAT
>CBDUWK010000419.1:0-2834 GCA_965370905.1 uncultured bacterium
CAACTGCTATGCCAGCTACGACACCATGGTACTTGGTCGCATATTCGGTGACGTCCGCATAGGTGCCTTCAGGAAACGGGATAGACATACGCGTCGCCATGGTGATGTACTCGGTGTTCGGTGTGGCAAAAGAGCTGCCATGATTGGCGGAAATATGCGGGATCTTCAGGATCTGTTTGGTTTTAAAGTCGCGCAGATCTATGCGCGCCACACGCCCGTTGGCGTTGTCATTGATGAACAACCAGCGTCCGTCGTATTCACCATCCGTCTCTGAGAATCCCGGGTGGTGGCTGTCGCCCCAGTGATAGCCGCCCAGCATCTCTCTGGTCTCATCATCGAAGCCATAGCCAGTTCCTGGATAGGGCGAGAATACCGGAATCGTGCAGATGTGTCTCATTGAAGGCACGCCTGAAACGAATATCTGCCCGCTGTGACCACCGGAATAGAAGAGATAATACTCATCGAGATCGCCGGGTGCGACGTATGTCGCCAGGGCTGCAGCAGTGACATCAGATCCGCCCGCTCTCCCCGTGCGCTGGCTCCGTTTGGATTGTGGACCACCGCAGCCATAGAGAAGCAGACTACCGATTAAAATTAGCCCTGATGTTGCCAAGAATCGGGGCTTTAGTAACGCTCTCATTTTAGAAACCTCCTTGCGCTGAAATTAAGTGATTTATTTTGTGGTTATTTAGTTTGAAATCAACTACTGATTTACCAGGGTATCAGGTTCCCTGTTCTTGACGATATCGTAGGCTTTGATGATCTTATTTATCGCTTCCCATTTCTGTTCATCGGATAGCACGATCTGGCTTTCGAAGATGATCTGCATAGTACCGGTTGGGTTGAAAATGAACTCCTCCAAGGTTTTACTGAAACGGGCCCGCACGTCATCAGGCGCATAGGAAAGATCCGGCCCCTTGTTCGTGGGAGATTCGATTTCGAAAGCCTTGACGCTGTGGCAGACAAAGCAGCTGTTTTGCACAAAAAAGGCTCCATCTCCTTCCCGCATGATGCGTTCGCGCTCGATCTCTTCAGGGGTCTGCTCGTCTTGCAGAGTGATGCCGGGGAAGTAAGCCCTGGGTAATTGTCCGTTATCCTTCCAGCTCATCGTCAACATAGCCAACGAGAGGGCATCCTTGGTCTGGAAATTCATCTCCGGCATGATCGAGTTGGGGATCAGCGTCGGTGGAGATTTAAAATGCATGACGCGCCAATTGAACACGGTCTGTTGTTCGGACACCAGATTGCTGAAATCAAATTCCTCAGCATGCTTATCACCCTCAAAAGTCAGGTTGGGTCCCATCTGTCCTCCCTGACCGTTGATTATGTGACATACCTTGCAGCCTTTAATACGAACGAGCTGCTTGGCATGGTTTATATAATCCAGTCCTCGGGTTTCGCGCTCATAGCGATGGCAGTAATTACAATTTGATTGATATAGAGGGGGCGGTGAGCGCGGATCGTAGTCGGATGCTACCAGTTCTCCCAAGAGCGGCTCATCCCAGTGCTTGACGTACCCATGAGCATCCCACTCGCCAAGTGCGTAGCCCTGCCCGCCGTGACAGATGGTACATCCGTAATCTTCCACCGGATGAATTTGCAGCCATTCCAAATTAGGGTGGGTTCCCCAGGGTTGTTCGATACTCTCCAACCCTTTCCACAAAATCCCCTGATGACAGGTTATGCAGCGGTCCACTCTATCCAGATCTTCAACCCAGATCTGCTGTATACCGCGATGTATGTCTGCCGGATCGACCGAACCGAAATTCTCCGCTATGATATCACGAAACTCAGACTGATAATACACCCAATCCGGGGTGCTGTCCTTGAGGATAACCGCCGCACCTACTCCAAGAAGCAGGGCAGAAGCAATCAGTACAGCAATGACTTCACGTTGTCCAATTTTTTTCATACGTACCTCAATATTGGATCGGGTGGATAGGCCATTGTTCCCAGGGCCAGAAGAATTCCCAATTCGGTCCTCGCAGGGCTGTCCCAGTATAAGTCAACAGAATAAATGATACTATAAACGCTGAGAATGTGGCTATGGCGGCAGTACGAGTTGATTTTGTCAACTTCAACGTGACAAAATAGAGTACCACAAATAGCAACAGGAGTAACGTCGCTGAATTGACCAGGTCGAAGAAGAAGGAGCTTTCAATACCTGGAAAAATTTCACGCACAGGAAGTTGAACTCCGACTAAAAGACATAGTGAAGTCGTCACCAGCCCCCAAATTGCCCCAATTATTCCCCATTTTTTGCCCGACTTATCACTGAACCATAGCCCGATATACTTCTGTTCACGATCGACGAAGGGAATCAACATGAGTCCAATAATTACTAAACCCGGTACGATTACACCTCCAACCAGTCCTGAATACCCGACAAGCTCCTGTAGTCCCAAAAAGTACCAGGGCGCTTTAGCTGGGTTCGGTGTCACTTCCGGATTGGCGGCTTCCTCTAAGGGTGCCGGGAAAGCTAACGCCAGTGCGATGCATATCACTGTAGTCAACAGTACTATTAGAAGTAACCTGACAGAGATGAATGGTGAGGACGGTACCGAATTCTCCTCGTCGAGCAGCGTGGGATCGTTTACATGTACAGTCGTGCCCTGCGCAATCCCCAGTATGCTGTAGGTCTTGGTTTTTTTGGGCAGCCGTGGCATAATCGATTTTGCTTTCTCGCGCAACTGTTCGACGATGGCCAGACCTCCGTCCTTGCGAATGCGCCACAAGTGCCACACCGCAAAACCAAAGAGAACTAAAGGCAGTAACGCAACGTGCAGAACATAAAATCGTATTAGAGTGTTCTGACCGATTATGGTCCCACCTAA
>CBDUWK010000420.1:0-2824 GCA_965370905.1 uncultured bacterium
GATATTTACAGATGGTAATGCAGACAAGAGCTATTCGCATTAATAACACAAGATCCAATAAAGAGAATCGGATACAGCGAGCAGGCCATGAAAGATAAATGGGGTAGAACTTATAGTTATTTAAACAGGTTTAAGCAGGTATTAACATCACAAGCTGCTTATATAAAATACCATGAAGAATCTGGCAACCCATTTTATAGTCAATATAATATTGGAGAATATACTTTTGAGAAGTACAAAACTGTTTGGAAACAAATGACTAATGATATCGTTTCTTGTGTGATTTCTCACTCTAATTCTATCATCGGTTTCAAACCGATGATACCTCTTCACACAACTGCCTTCTTCTCCACTGTGAATGAGGCTGAGGCACATTACCTTTGTGCTATTATTAACTCGACCTCTGTCAGGGCTTTTATCAAATCCTATTCATCGGCAGGTCGAGGCTTCGGCACACCCTCAGTCATGAAACACGTCGGCATTCCGAAATTTGATGATGCGAATCCTATTCATTCAGATCTCGCAGGTTTGTCGAAAAAACTGCATGCACTTAAAAGAGAAGAAAAGGAAGAGGATATACCATTCCTCGAAAAAGAGAACGATGAGTTAGTAAAATCCTTGTTTGGAATTAAATAGGAACTGACAAACATCATAGCAAAATCAATAATTACTGCTAAGAAAAACAAATAATTCAAAATTCACTCTTCTAAATTCTACATTCTGCATTCAAAAGTTAACTCATCATGATTGACTACACACAACTTAACTTCACATCGTTCATCCCAGAACTCGCGCTGGTATTGGGAATACTCGTACTAATCGTACGGGATCTGACCAAAAAAGGCGGATCGGCATTGAGTATAGGCTGGGGCAGCATGATACTACTGGCCGGAATCATCATTCTGGCTATCAACATAGGTGCCAGACCGGGAGATTACCTCTTCGGGGCACTGGTGGGTGACGGCGTTGCCATCTTCTTCAAAATCTTCTTCTCGCTGGCGGTACTGCTATCCATCGGGATTGCGCTGTTCACTTTCAAGAAGCAGGCAGAACCGTATATCCTGCTGCTATCAAGCGCTTTAGGTATGTTCCTGCTGGCGGGATCTGCTGACATCGTCACATTGGTCGTCGCCATTGAACTGGTGTCGATTCCATCGTACATCTTAGCCGCTTATAAGCGCGGTAATTCACGCGCCGCTGAGGCAGGGCTAAAGTACGTGCTCTACGGTGCGGTTTCCACAGGGATCATGCTTTATGGTTTATCCATCCTGTACGGTATGTCAGGCTCGACCTCGATACCGGCTATGGCGGAATTTTTTGCCAATGGACAGTTTTCGTCAGCGCTATACTTGGTAGCAATAACGCTGGTACTGGCCGGACTCGGTTACAAGATTGCCATGGTTCCGTTCCATTTCTGGTGTCCGGATGTTTACGAAGGAGCACCCACACCTATCACAGCCTTTCTTTCAGTTGCTTCGAAGGCGGCAGGTTTCGCAGCTCTATTCCGCATGATGGACATCTTCGCTGCTCCAGCAGAGTTTATGGGCATGGACGCACGTTTCCTCTTTTCCATGGCAGCGGCGCTGACTATGACCTTCGGCAACTTAGGAGCCCTGCACCAGACCAACCTGAAGAGATTGCTGGCATACAGCTCCATTGCCCACGCCGGCTATATCCTGATGGGTTTTGCCGCGGCTACAAATGACGCTTACCAGGCTGTACTTTTTTACCTGGTAGTATATCTGTTCATGAACTTAGGAGCGTTTTTGATCGTCGATGCAGCCGGACGTTATTTAGGCGGAGAGGATACCTCGCACATCAAAGGGTTGGTTAAAACGTCTCCTGCGTTGGCTGTGGCTCTGGCGGTATTCCTCTTCTCTCTGGTTGGATTGCCACCGCTGGCGGGCTTTATCGGCAAGTTCTATCTCTTCAAGGCGTTAATCGTTGAAAACATGTGGACGCTGGCTCTAATCGGCATATTGAACAGCGTCATCAGCCTGGTGTACTACGTGCGCGTTATCCGCGACATGGTTATGTACGATCCGGAAGAAGGCGCTAAACCGATCCCGATGACCTTGGGGCTCTCCGCACTAACAATAATATTCGTGGCTCCGACTATAATCCTGGGCGTGTACTGGGGACCGTTAGCCAATTGGGTAGCAGCTGCAATGAGCTGATCAAAAGGGGCGCTGAATATAGCGCCCTTTTAAATTTAGAATGCAGAATTGTGAATTGTGAATTTCGGGCGAGGGAACCTCGCCCATATAGAACCATCAAATCTTTTAATCTGTGGGAATCTTTGATTCTGATCAGTGAGGAATCCTAAATGGACTACATCGAAGCTCACCAGGAATCCGCGCATATCTATGATCAGCAGGCCAAAGAGTGGGGTTGGAATCCGGAAGTATTCTTCGGATTGATGTATGAATACACGCAACCGGGAGATCTACTTCTGGATGTTGGCATTGGCACGGGTTTATGCGCACAGCCATTTCATAAGGCTGGACTGGAGATTTACGGGTTCGATGGATCCGATAAAATGCTGAAGATGTGTGCATCGAAGAAGATTACCACCGATTTGAAACAGCACAACATCTTAGATATTCCCTGGCCATACGCGGATAATATGTTTAATCAAGTTATATGCGGAGGGGTCTTCCACTTTTTCGGTGAACTGATATCCATCTTTCGGGAGATAGGGCGGGTACTGAAAGACGGCGGAGCTTTTGGGTTTTTAGTATCACCATTGAGGTCTGTAGATTTGGAAAGCTCCAATCTCGATGAAAAAACTGATTTTGCGAAAGTACCCGATGAAGCCTCAGGG
>CBDUWK010000421.1:0-2810 GCA_965370905.1 uncultured bacterium
AAGGTCAACTTTTTCAATCCCACCTCCACGTATAGGGACTAACAGGTAGTTTTCGTTGAGAATGAGATAGAAGAGATCAGCCGTAATTTGCACGTCTCGCTGGCAGTACTCTTCCAATTCATCCCAGCGGCTCTCTCTATAGTACTGCAGAGCCAGTTTACCAGTTCCTGACTTGCGCGAATGGAGATTCAAATCTGCGAGAACGTCCAGCTTTATACGGCGACCGCAGGCACTGTGGATTGCCTGGAGAAGATCATCAGTATCGATCCTGGTGAAATCTCTTCCCGTATATCCAGAAAGCACGGCGTAATCGAACATGATGCAATTGAATCCTACCACCAGATCGGCACTGAAAAGTGTTTCGATCAATTCATCGACGTCTTCCTCACGGTAAGAACGAAACTCACCGCTTTCGAGATTCTGAACGACGCAGATACTTAACCCCATTAAATGTGCGTTTCCCCAGCCTCCAACTTCGTCCGGGCCGCGCTGGGTTTCGAGGTCAAAGGCGATGATTTTTTTGCACTTCCATTCTAATGGCAAGCGACGCACTACCTTAACCGGTTTTACCTCCGTATTCTCTTGGGTAATTTCAGGAACTCGTACCGGTTTTTCTACCTCAGTGACAACGCTATCGACCTTATCAATATCCAGGAGTTTCTGCATGACAAACAGAGCCCCGGATTTATCCAAAGGGCGATTACCGGCACCGCAGCGGGGTGAATGGACGCAGGAAGGACAACCATCCTCGCAGCGGCAGGCTTCTACCAATGAATGCGTACGCCCGATTAAACCACTAAGGTTATCGAATGCGCGTCTGGTGATGCCCAGTCCGCCGGGATAAGAATCGTAAATAAAAACAGCAGGACCATCAATCTGGGGATGTTGGGTAAAGGATATACCTCCCACGTCCCCACGGTCGCACATGACCTGTAAGGGAAATACTGCGATCAGGGCGTGCTCTACGGCATGCAGACTTCCCATGAAATGGTATCGCCCAGATTCAACTTCTTCCTGCAGGCGTTCTTCAAATTCCATCCAGAATCCGCGCGTGATCAGAATTTGTGGTGGACCATCTAATTCGTGCGTAGAAATCAATTCTCTGCTGTGTAATCGGCGCTTCTGGAAACCGGTTACTCGCTGGGTGACCTTCAGTTCGCCTTCCACAGCTCTACCGTAACCTATGTCAAATTCCAGGTGACGAGACAGGATTTCGGTTTCTTTCTCTCCCAGCGCCTGCGTGTAGTAGTCCAATTCTGTCGGTTGAACATAGGCAACCTTGGCAGCACCGTCCAACTTCTCCACTAAATATTGCCGGGCGCGATGCATGTAAATCGCCTGCGGGTGACACTCGCTCCAGAGACGAGCTTCGCCAATATCTCCGATCTGTCTGCCGCTATCTGAATCATGGATGGAGTAGGACGAACCCATACAACGCAAGTTAACCTTACTGTGAGGTCTCGGTATTCCGGGAAACCAGCGCCTCTTCCCCGCCCCGGGGATCAGTCGTCCGTCGGTAATCAAGGGTGGTATCTGTTCTTTTACCTTGGGGCTGAGGTACGGTTCCTTTTCAGCGAGAGGAATCTCTGCTGCCGCGCAAACCATGTGAGCCTGCAAGATATTTTTATTTGTGCCATCCACGATGGCCACTTCGCTGGGACGCAGAAAGAGTTCTTCCGGGTGACGCATGAAATACTGATCCAAAGCATCCTCCCCTGCTATCAGAATCACCAGTGAATCGCGCTTTCCTCTACCCGCTCGTCCGGCGCGCTGCATCATAGTGGATATTGTCCCCGGGTAACCTAAGAGCAGACAGACGTCAATGCCGCCGATATCCATACCCAATTCGAGGGCACTGGTAGTGATTACGCCAGACAATTTATCTGACAACAGGCGATTTTCTATTTCCCGACGCTCCTGAGGAAGGAAACCGGCACGATAACTGGAAAGTCGGTTCTCGAGTTTCGGATGGGAATCCAGAATCCAGCGGTGCAGCAGTTCGGTGGCACGGCGGGATTTGGTGAAGGCGATAGCTTTATATCCTTTGTGCAGAATTTCGGGCAGCAATCGACTTGCCAACGTATACGGGCTTTCGGTGGGATTTAAAAGCAGAAAATGTTTACCTGAAGTGGGCGCACCGCTGCGCTCCACCAGTTCGAATTGCTGACCAGTCAGCTCTTTAGCCAATTCCAGGGGATTGCCGATGGTGGCCGATCCGGCGATCCAGCGAGGCAGAGATTCGTAGAACCGGCAGATGCGCGCGAGGCGCTTGAAAACCTGGAGTACATGCGATCCGAAAATTCCCCGGTAAATATGAAGCTCATCGATAACGATAAACTTAAGACTACGAAAATAGGTAGACCAGCCTCGATGACCGGAAAGGATACCATAATGCAGCATATCCGGATTGGTGAGCATGAGGTTAGGTGGATCAGAGCGGAGTTTTTCACGTTCACTTTTGGGAGTGTCTCCATCTAAAATAGCGGCAGTGCAGCGATCATCTAAATTTGAGAGCCGGAGCAACTCCTGCAAACGCTGATGCTGATCCTGTTCGAGTGCTTTCAAGGGAAAGATTAAAAGCGCACGAGCTCCTGGGTCGCGCTGAAGTTCCTCCAAGATAGCTAACTGGTAGATGAGGCTTTTACCGGACGCTGTAGGCGTAACGATAAGCGGATTCTGGCTTTTACCTATTATATCCAGCGCTTCAGATTGATGCTGGTAGAGTTTCTCGATACCTGAATGTTTTAAAGCTGATTTTATATCAGCATGAAACCGCCGCGGTTTGGCTTCGAAGAGGGCTTCCTGCGGAG
>CBDUWK010000422.1:0-2810 GCA_965370905.1 uncultured bacterium
CAGTTAAGGTTACATTGCAAGAGAAAGGTGATAAATGGATTTTTACTGCTGGCGACCGTACTGTGGTATTGGACTGGACTACCGGAGATGCAGAAATTCTGCATTGAGGAGGAGCATTAGAAATATTGTTTCTAAAAGGCGAATAATTATAATTTAAAGTACTGTGAAAGGAAAAATGATCTTTTATTACTTGCGGCACCTGTTAGTATATGCATTAGTGTGCATTGTATGGGCGTTGACCGGGAGTACCGTATTTGCTACAGAACAAAATGATAGTATTGATCTTCAGTCTGCAATTGAGAAGTACCTTTTAAAGTCAATACCCGCATCGCTTGAAAAAACGCGGGGAGTTCATCCGCGAATTTTTCTTAACGTAGAACGTATAACGGAATTGCGTGAGAAAGTCAGGACTACTTATGCTTCACAGTGGGAAGAGACTCGCAAGCAGGCAGACCTGTATGTCGAAACCGGACCACCGGACTTCCTTGGTGATAATGTTGGCAGATATGGATTTGAGCGAGGCTGGATGGGAACGCATGGGTATAAAATGAGGTTGTTAGCGGCTGCTTACGTGATTACGAATGAGCAGCGGTATCTCGACAGCGCACGTGAATGGGCGCTTGCATCTTGCAGCTACCCGACCTGGGCTGGCCTGGGATGGTTAGACGGCATGGATCTCAGCTATAGTCGTCAGATGATGGGGCTGGCGCTCATTTATGACTGGTGCTATGAAGGATTGGGTGAGAAGGCACGCCGTACTATTCGTGAAACACTGGTGAAGCGGGCATCTGCAATGTTTGAGGTGAATGCAACGGAAACACGATGGTGGCCCCGGGCAGATTATGAGAACAACGCCTGGGTTCAGTGGAATCATGCCTACATTCACAATCACCTCTGGCTCAACTGTCTCGGTATGACTACTGCAGGGCTTGCTGTTTTTGATGAGGAGGAGGAGTCTTTACAGTGGCTCGGCTTTTCCCTGAGCAAGTACCAGCGAACAATGGAGGCGCTTGGTCCGGACGGGGCAAGTATAGAAGGTGTGGGATATGGTGATTCTGGTATTGAGTATATTCTCCCGTTCCTGTTTCTTTCCCGTGAACTGCTTGATGTGGATCTGTATGATAGCGACTATTTGCGCAATGTGCCAAAGTTCCGCCTGCATATGGGTCTGCCACGGAATACCTGGACTCGTGAAAATAATATAATTAATTTTGGCGACTCAAGCCCCGGTAATGGGCTGAACATAGTTGTGCCTTATGGACTTGCAAATGAATATCAGGACGGTTACGCACAGTGGACAGCACGAGAATTAGACGAAAGCGATATCGTTGATTGGTCAAGTCCATGGAGTGGTCCGTGGTGGCTCACACCGTTCTGGAACGATCCGGAAGTCAAGGTAAGCTCCCCGAAGGACCTTCCTACACTGCATCATTTCGAAGATGTTGGCATCGTTTCAACCAGGTCCGACTGGTCAGGCGATGAGTCACTTGTGGCTTTTAAGTGTGGTCCCTACATTGGTCATAAGGCAATACAGGAATTGGATTACAATCCTTCTATGTGTCAGCACGTACATCCTGATGTGAATCATTTCGTGTTGTTTGGCGCAGGAGAGTGGCTTATTCGTGATGACGGTTATGTCGCCAAGTGGACCGATCAGCACAACACTTTGCGGATAGATGGCAAAGGTCAATTAGGCGAAGGAGTGATGTGGTTTGATGGCTCAGAACTCCATCGGCTAAAGGCACGCCCACGGATAATACGTGCTGTTTCTACATCTGAGTTCGACCAGGTAACGGGAGACGGAACAGAGGCATATCCTCGAAATTCAGGATTGAAGCGTTTTGCGCGGCATCTGTTGTTTTTGAAACCCGATGTGCTGATCGTGGTGGATGACATAGTTTGCGATAAGGAGAGAGAACTTGAACTGCGTTTTCACCCTCAGCAGCACATTGCCGGGATAGAAAATAATTCATTAATTATGCGAGGGGAAAAGGCGATTTTGCGGCTTACCCCGTTGACCAATGAGGATGTTAATACCACCACTGACAATGTTAAGATTGAAGATGGCAGTTATATACTGGAATCGGAACCTCTGTTTACTGTTCAACTGAGTACGAAACGGAAGCAGTGGCGGAATGCAGTGGCGTTGTCGTGGGCAAAGAGAGGGAATGAACCCCAAAAGATAACCATGTATGAAAAAGGAGATACATGGGTATTCCTTGCAGGCGATCGTAAAGTGGAATTGGACTGGAGAACCGGGGAGGCAAAAGAGTTGAGCACCACAGAAAAAGATCGCAGCCTGATAGCAAAAGCAAAGAAGAGTAAAAAGTTACAGGTGAAAGATAAGGAGGCGGAGAGAAAGCAGCAAGATTCAATTGATCTCAGGAAAGCAATTAACAAATACCGGTTAAAGTCCGTTCCTGCGTCACTCGAAAAAATGCGGGGAGTACACCCTCGAATTTACCTGAATGACGAGATCATATTGGAATTACGTGAGAAGATAAAAACCACACATGCAGATTATTGGGCGGAGGTTCGCAGACAGGCAATTGAAGCCGTAGAAAGCGGTCCGCCGGAATACACGGGTGATGCAGTAGGCAGGTGGGGATTTGAGCAGCTCTGGCAGAGACCCGTTGGTAATACCATGTCAACACTGGCGATGGCGTATGTTCTGACCGGTGAGCAGCGGTACCTAAACAGCGCACGTGAATGGGCGCTGGCATCTTGCAGCTACCCGACCTGGGGTGGTCTGTGGATTGATGGAATGGACCTTGCTACCGGCAGCCAGCTTTTAGGGTTTTTGGCGATTA
>CBDUWK010000423.1:0-2809 GCA_965370905.1 uncultured bacterium
TTCCGTTGAGCCGTATCAATATCAGTTTATGGTCTCCGGGCCCATGCCGCCTCCGCCCCTGCCACCACCTCCGCCAGGCAGTGGATCGGCAGAACGCGAGCAGGTCGTAAATACGCATGCGGCGCTTGATACGGAAAGTAAGGCGCTGCCCACAGTGGACATGGCTATGACGTCCGAAGACGGGATTTCCGCCGCTGCGGCCGACGGGCCTATGATCATGCCAAACGGAGTTTCCATACCGAGTGATTTTCCAGCGATGGATATAGATATCTACGGTTCAACCGCCCCGGGATATATCTTTATCGACTATACGGGCAGCGGACAAGATTACCGCATGATCCTGGATAATTCAGGGCCCCCCGTTTGGTACGAACAGGGTTCCGCCCGTGACTTCAAAGTTCAGAAGAACGGGATCATTACCAGGACTAATTTTCAAGGCTTCGATCAAAATTTCAATTTCCTTCGTAACTTCAACGCCGTGAATGGTTACAACACGGACAGCCATGAACTTCAGGTCCTGGAAAACGGATACTATCTACTCTTCGGTGTACGCGGCCAGACCGTGGACATGACTCGGTTCCACCCGAGCGGAAGAACCAATGCAACGGTGAATGAAACCGTGCTGCAGGAATTTACCCCGGAGGGTGATCTGATTTTCCAATGGCGGGCGTGGGATAATTTTGATATTCGATTGTTGGAGTTCTGGAGCTACGACGACAAACCGTGGAGCAGCAGCATCCGGTTCGTGCATATGAACTCTGTTGACGTCGACACGGACGGGCATCTCCTGGTCTCAAGCAAGCGCGTCAGTGAGGTCACCAAGATACATCGCTACACAGGCGAGGTTATCTGGCGGATGGGCAGCGGCCATCCGACCAATCCAGGTCAGGATCCGTATCTGGCGGAGCGGCTCACCATTCTCAATGATCCCTTGCCCACGGGCCAGTTTAACGTGCAGCATGACCTTCGGGTCGTGGGAGAAAACCGCTATACGGTGTTTGACAACCACCACCTCGATAGTATGCCCAACTCGCGTGCCGTTGAATACGAGGTCGATCCCAATGCAAGGACCGCCACCATGGTATGGCAATACCTGGGGGGCTATGATTCCTATCACATGGGAAATGCCCAGCGCCTTCCGAACGGCAACACACTCATCAACTGGGTCATTACCAATGCACCGAAGGTCACAGAAGTGCGGCCCGATGGCACCAAGGTCTTTGAGATGAACTGGTCGGCCAGGAATTCCAAGAGCTACCGCGTCTTCCGGTTTCCCTGGACGGGGGTGGTGGAGAAACCTTATCTAATTGTCGAGTCGTATATGGATAATATCACACTGATTTTCAACAAGTTCGGCGATCCCGATGTGGATTATTATCGCATCTACGGCGGCACTTCGTCGCCGCCCACTACGCTGCTCGATACCTCGACGGAAACACTGAAGCGCCTCTACACGGGCTTGGAGAACGGAACAAATTACTTCCGCGTAACGGCTGTTGATATTCACGGGGCGGAAAGCGCTCCCTCCGACGTAAAGAGCGGCTATGTTAATTTTACTACTATACCAGGTCAGAATATGGTTAAGAATGGGGATTTCTCTACAGGGCAGGATCCGTGGACCTGGGCGGTTGGGGGTTCTGCCTCTGCAGAATGGAATATCGAAGCCGGTGTAAGCCATTTCGATATAACCAACGGTGGTACTCAAATGTCGGATATTCGGTTATTTCAGGCCGGGATGCAGCTGGTCCAGGGAAAAGAATACATCTTCGAATTTGATGCCTGGTCTGCTACTCTGCCTCGACTGATCGAAGCCAAAGTGGCCCGGAACGAGTCTCCCTGGACGGAATACAGCAAAATCGGCCCCCTGCAAATCACACCGAACCCAACCTATTATAGTCATTCCTTTACTATGGATGATCCGCTCGATTTCAACGCCCGAGTGGAGTTTAACCTGGGGATTTCTCCTTTTGATGTATATCTGGACAATGTTTCTTTACGAGAGGACCTGCCTGAAAGCGAGGGAGTAACCATTGCCCTGGTCAGTGACGCCGCGGACCCACTGACGTCAGGGGGAAATCATGAAGATGACGAGCTTGTCGCCTGGCTGCAGAGTCTGGATTATGCCGTGGATACGAACGGCATGAATCAGAACATGCAGGGCGACTGGTCCGGCAATGCTGCGATCCAGATGGCGGTCGCTGCTGCCGACTTGATTTTGGTATCACGTCGCACCAATAGTGGCAATTACAACTACGATGCGCTATGGAACACGAACCTGGCAAAACCGGTAATTTTACAGAGTGGCTACCTGGATCGAGAGGAACGGTGGGGATGGAATACCTCCGATGATGATGGAGATGCTGCTCCCGGAACTCAACAGAGTATGGATGTAGTCGCTGCGGACCATCCGTTCCTGAAAGGCTTATCGGGTTCTTCGATCCAAATTTTCGATTGGGACGATCCCAACAGCACGCCGAATCACACCGGCCTGAATCAAGCACCGGGTTCGATATATCTTAGCCAGTCTTTAGACCCCGGTGCCACTCTCATAGGTACGTTTAATGGCAGGGCTATGCTCTATGAAATGGCTGCCGGCACGGTGTTAGCCAGTGGCGATGGAACGCTGGGAGGACATCGTGTTTTCTTCGTCAACTGGAGTTATGATGTTGCAGATGCGGATTATCGCTGGGACGATTATCTCACCGACGACTACAAGACCATTTTACATAATATCATTAAAGAGGTCCTGGGTCTGATACCCGGTGACTTCGACTTTGACGGCTGTGTCGGGTTCGATGATTTGGCTGTA
>CBDUWK010000424.1:0-2806 GCA_965370905.1 uncultured bacterium
GGCCTGATCGATCCCGAAATTATCGTTAAACCGGTTGCGGGGCAGATCGACGACCTGATAGATGAAATCCGCACCGTGGTGGATAGAGAGGAGCGCGTTCTGGTCACAACTTTGACCAAGCGTATGTCTGAAGATCTGACCGAATATCTGAACGGTATTGGAATCCGCGTGCGCTACCTGCATTCGGAAATTAATTCTTTGGACAGGGTGGAAATTCTGCGCGATCTGCGCCTGGCCGAATTCGACGTTTTAGTCGGAATAAATCTTCTACGTGAGGGCTTGGATCTTCCCGAAGTTTCCCTGGTTGCAATCTTAGACGCGGATAAGGAAGGCTTCCTTCGCAGCGAAAGGTCATTGATGCAGACCGCAGGACGAACCGCACGTAATGCTGCCGGGAAGGTAATCTTTTACGCGGATAAGGTTACCGAATCGATGCGTAAAGTAATAGAGGAGACCGCCCGTCGCCGCCAGGTGCAGGTGCAGTATAACGAAGATCATGGCATCATACCTCGAACCATTCACAAGACCTTCGAAGAGATAATGCAGTCCACCACCGCCGCTGACGCCAAGGCGTCGGCATCTGCCAAACTGGCGAACCTGGTGAAAGAATCACGCCTCGATTTCATGGCCGAATGGGAGCGCGAGGAACTGATCGACCGCCTCGAAGTAGAAATGCAAAAGGCCGCGGAAGCTTTAGAGTTCGAACGCGCCGCCAGACTGCGCGATGAACTGAATAGATTGAAAGGAGAACAGGTCATAAAGTGAAAGTTTTAGTTGTTGGATCGGGGGGTAGAGAGCACACCCTCTGCTGGAAAATTGCCCAGAGTCACAAGCTGGAGCAGTTGTATTGCGCTCCAGGTAATGCCGGAATCGCAGGTATAGCCAACTGTATCCCCATTAAAGCTGAAGATATACCTGCATTGAGGGATTTTGCGCGGATTGAAGAGATCGATCTGACCGTAGTAGGTCCGGAAGTACCGCTGGTTGACGGTATCGTGGATGAATTCCAGTCTGAAGGATTGAAGATATTTGGCCCCACCAAGGAGGCGTCACAATTGGAGGGTTCCAAAGCTTTTGCTAAAAGGTTCATGCATGCTCAGAATATCCCTACCGCCGCATACGACATTTTTAAAGATTACGAAGAAGCCCTCTCCGGGTTGGATAAATACAGCTTCCCGGTGGTCATTAAAGCCTCTGGACTCGCTGCGGGCAAAGGCGTAATCATCTGCCAGGATCGCACCGAAGCGGAGAATACGCTCAGGGAAATCATGCTGGATTCCCGTTTCGGTGAGGCGGGATCGGAAGTAGTCATTGAAGAATGCTTAGTTGGCGAAGAAGCTTCCATTTTGGCTGTTACTGACGGCAGTAATTACGCCTTGCTGACTTCGTCCCAGGATCACAAACGCTTGCTGGACGGCGACCGGGGACCTAACACCGGTGGTATGGGCGCATATGCACCGGCTCCTGTAGTTACGCCTGACCTTTTGGCGCGTGTTGAAGAAGAAATTCTAATCCCCACGTTGACCGGCTTCGAACAGCGTGGTTCTAAATACAGAGGCTGTCTATATTTGGGCATAATGATAACTCCTGAAGGACCCAAAGTATTGGAATACAACTGCCGCTTCGGCGACCCTGAAACGCAAGCGGTTCTGCCCATGCTGAAGAGCGATCTCCTCGAGCTGATGACAGCTTCAATTGATGGAACTTTAAGCGAGCACCAAGTTGAATTCCATGACGGCTCTGCAGTCTGAGTGGGGATGGCTTCCGGCGGTTACCCCGGCAGCTACGAAAAAGGTAAAGCCATCACCGGACTTGACCAAATTCCAGAGGGCGTTACCGTCTTCCATGCCGGCACAACAGAGAAAGATGGCCAGATAGTCACTTCCGGCGGTCGGGTACTGGGCGTCACCGCTCAAGGTGACAACCTGCGGAGCGCGCTTGATTTAGCGTATAACGGCGTAAATACCATAGATTTCGAGGGGATTTTTTTTCGGAAGGATATCGCTAAACGGGCCATAAACAGGTAGCGCAGGGGCTTGTCGCGGTTGACACGGGGTTAAAACCCCATGCCCAGCCTTTAAAAGGTAAATTGGTTAAAACCAATTGCGACTTAAGAGGCCTTCAGTCTCTTTAGAGACTTTGATTAGCGCGAGCCCCAGAATTTATTCTGGGGAAAAAAGTACAGTTCCATAGTCGGGATTGCCCCTGACCTCAATGGTAAAGTTTAGTAGAGAAAAACAGTATTTTCTGCTATGGGAAGTAATAGTAAAAACCTTGAAGCCCTATCGATTTGCTATTTGTGCGGTGAGCCGGTACTACCTAACCATAAGAAATCTGATGATCATGTATTTCCCAAACAATTTGTAAAACGTTCACAACCAAAACAAAAAGGTTTTACCTACGCAGGAGTCCTTAAAACTCACTGGAAATGTAATCAGCTTTTCGGCAAGGCTGGCAGTAATTCCGAAGCTCTATTTAAGAAGGCAATGGGCTATATATGGGTAATTTGGGATTCTGAGGAATTTCGACTCGGGCAAGGTGTTGAGGTAATTGGGATTGATGCTGCGCGATATAAGTCCTTCTTTAGTGATTGGAAGCGCCGGGATTATGACTTTTTTGGAATTGAAGGATCACCGAATATTGAAATACCTTCAATCGTAAAGCCAGAATATTGGAAAGGCAAACCCAAAATTGATCCTTATGCTAAAGCTATAGAATTAATATTATCTGTATTAATAAAATCAGCTGCAGCCTTTTTAGTTAAACATGAGAATGTTCAACCGAATGTATTTTGGGATATTACGGT
>CBDUWK010000425.1:0-2804 GCA_965370905.1 uncultured bacterium
TTTAAAATATATCGTTCTTGCGGAAAGGTTTCCGATAATAGATCCAAACCCTCTACATCACTGCCAATCCAATCAGAATAACCCATCAGATTAAGCGCAGTGGGGAAGATATCGACGTTGGAAGCGTAGGTATTCATAACTTCTGGTTGAATCATCCTGGGGTAACGTAATATCAGAGGTATACTGATAACCGGGTCATAAAGAATAGCATGATGCCCCCGCGTGAAATGTTCTCCCAGGGATTCGCCGTGGTCCGAAGTGATTACCATTAAGGTGTTATCGAGCAGCTCTGCCTCTGCCAAACCGTCGGCAAATTTGCCGAAATAGCGATCCATGTAAGCGATCTCACTATCGTAAACTGCGCTTACATATCGATAACTCAAATCGTCAAAATTGGCGAAATAGGCACTATCGCTTAATATCTCTCCACCGTAATCACACAGTGCTTCCACTTCCGATAGATTAGGAATAGCATCTAACTCGATTTATTTGACAAAGTCTGAGAAGAAAGGCTGGTGAATCTCATAATTAGCATGCGGCTCAAGAAGGTTCAGGTAGATAAATAGATGGCCTCCCCTGTTTTGCACCCATTTAAATGTTTCCAGAGCCATATGAAATGTAGATCTGGAACCATGATCTTTATAAATAAAGGAATCCTGCAGCTTCTTCCACAGGGGCTGCACCCAATCGGCGGTGTGCACTGCCATGTCAACGTCGAATCCCTGCATCAGGTTGATGTTTCTGCCTGCCAGAGGGTTGCTGTACATACCAACGCAGAAATATCCCTGGTCGTTTAAAATCTCAGTTAAAGATGATAACTCATGCGGCATGAAGGGTTGTCCGCCATTGCCGTGCTGGGAAGGATATTTGCCGGTAAAAATGCTGATATGTCCGGGCGGCGTCCAGTTAGTTGAGCTATAGGCATGGGAACAATTTATCCCTTGGGCGGCGATCTTATCAATATTCGGTGTAGTCAGAAAGGGATATCCGTTACAGGAAAGGTGATCTCCGCGCGTGGTATCCAGGACGATCAGACACATGTGAGGAATGGAACCGTTGAAAGCTGCCGTTCGCTGTTCTATCCTGTTTGTGTACCACTTATCTGAAATCAGGAATACAACCAAGGTCAAGGCAATATATCCGATGGACAGGATGATACCACGACTAAATATTGATGCTTCAGTTTTTATGGTAAACTTTAAAAGGAGAATTGCGACCACCCCAACGAGCAGAGCGATGATAACCAGTTTCCAATATCCATTGCCGGAATCGAGGTCCTTAATTACCAACGCGGTCAAGAAAACGTTACTGAGAAGCCATGAAAGGATAAAATAGAGGCGAAATCTTCTGCATCCTTCACCCAGTATCCGATCTAATGGTGGTATTAATCTTGAGAGAACGAGCAGGACAGATAAACCAATAAAGATGCCAGTAGAATAAATTAACCAGGTTTGCAACAACACTGACGGCTGAAACCAAAATGGTCCACAAGTTAGAAGGATAAATACAAATTCAGTAAAAGTAATCACACTTCCCGCCAGAATAGCTGCTATCAGAAGTGTCAACATCTCAACCTCCTCTTTTTAAAACGCAAGATCCCATTACGGTTATTTTAATTGATATATCCCAGTGCCTTCAAATTCTCAATAGTATCATCGCTCACTTTGAGATCACTTTTCGATTCCACCCTGATGTTTTGTATCCATTCGTTCAGTTCGGTGAGCATGGTATCGCAAACGCCTATCTCGCTTTGATGAATATCCATCATCTCTTCAGGATCATCAAGGATATTGAAAAGGAGCACATTATGGGGAAAGAACTGCGGAAGGTAATCATCGTCGTTAAAAATTAATTTAGTTTGATCTTTTATCAGACTGTAACAACCACCGGATTCACTGCAGTTGGCGCTTATTAGAGACCTTTTACCAGCGTATGGCGTACTGATAATATCGATGCCGCTAACATCATCCGGAATATGCTCGCTCAGCCCTAATAGGTTCAAAACTGCGGGAAATACATCCACATTGGAAACGAGATCATTCCGAATTCCAGGTGGGATGGTCTCCGGATACCTGAATATCAGAGGGATATGAAGAACCGGATTAAACATCAGTTCGGGATGACCTAAAGTCCAGTGTTCTCCTAAAAATTCTCCATGGTCGGCGGTAATGGTAAGAAACGTTTCATCCAGCAATCCATCTTCCTTTAATTTCTGCGCGAACAGACCGAAGTAGTGATCGGTATAGGCAATTTCACTATCGTAGGCAGCGCGCAGGTACTTATAACTTTCGTCATTACAATCGGCAAACAAGGTCGAATCGTTAATGAATGTTTTATGTGTGTTCAGGAGAAATTCAACTTTCTGCATATCAGAAATCTTATCAACCTCTATATCACGAGCAAACTCTGAAAAATAAGGCTCGTGGATTAGATAGTCAGCGTGAGGCTCGGTTACATTTATATATAGAAATAAGTGTCCACCCTTTCTCTCGACCCAATCAAATGTCTTATATGCCATAGGAAAAGTCGCCCGTGAACCGTTATCTTTAAAAATCAACTTGTGGGAAAGTCGCATCCAGGCCGGATAAACCCAGCAGTTTCCCCACACGCCGACGTCTACGTCAAATCCCTGGGTTAGATTGATAGTCTTCCCGGCAATAGGATTGTTATATAATGCCACGCAATAGTAGCCCTGATCGTGTAAGATTTCAGTTAGCGATAGCAGGTCATCGGGCATAACCGCTTTTCCTTCGTTGCCATGCTGCGGCGGATACTTACCGGTAAAGATGCTGATATGACCGGGG
>CBDUWK010000426.1:0-2778 GCA_965370905.1 uncultured bacterium
AGCTGGACAGATATGGATACCCTTTGTTTTCGGAACCATTAACACTGGATATAGGTTTTGGACCGCAGGTCACTGAAGGCGAGTTGATCAGCGATGAGTTTGGTGGAGTCATTGCCATCGTCCGCTATGAAGTGCAGGTACACGATTCTACAAGAGTGGGGCTCTTTCGCTTCGACCATGATGGGAACGTGATTTACTGGAACGCCTCACCCGTGGAGCCTATCTACTGGAACAATTACCTAGACTTCACCATCGTACCGGACCACGCAGGCGGCGTTTATCTGGCTATGGCTATCGATTCAGATGACGCCCGCTTCCAGCACCTGGGTCCTCAAGGTGAAAGATTATGGAGCGAGGAGGGCATCCGTGTGGATATCGGCGAGCCCTGGAATTCTTGGCACTGGTTTGCCATGGACAGCGATGCGGAGCATTGCTACGCGATAGTGCAGGGCACCGATTCACATGCCTTCAAATTTACTTTTTATGGCGATGCAGTATGGGGCGATAATGGGATTGTTCTGCCTTTATTTGGGTGGAGGATGAAATTAGTCCCGGATGGCTACGGCGGAATGGTTGGAGCTTATAAAGCGTACGGAGATCGCCTGAATGTCTTCCGGCTGAACGTCTCCGGGCAGTGGGTATGGCCACAAGGTGGTGTCGCTTTAGGTGAGATGTATTTTGAACTGAATCTGGTCTCTATTCCCCCCTTTACTTACGTCTGCTGGGATAGTGCACAGGGTGAGAACACTCGTTCCAAGCTGTGTAAACTGGACACATCGGGAACCTTAGTTTGGCCTACCAATATTAATGTTCTTTCTTATCCCATGGTGCAGGTTGAAGTAAAGATGATCGACGCGAATCTTGATGGGTTGCTGTTCCTTGGTTATCAAGGCGAAGCAGGCGCTCCCTATCTATTCTATACGCAAAAGTATTCCTACGACGGAGAGCGGCTCTGGAATTCTGATATTGTCATTAATTCGCCAATCTTTGAAGGTTCAGGGAATCACTATGTCTCAGGTGATGGTAGTGGGGGAGGTATATTTACATGGATTGAAACTGATGCAGTGTGGTCGCATCGCTGTTGCGCAGCCATGGTTAATGCGGAAGGGGAATTAGGGATTGTCCTCGGTGTTAAGGATGGCTGGCAACAATCCATGCCAGTAGCAAATGAAATTTCCATTTTCCCCAATCCTTTTAATTCAACCACCATAATCGGTTTCCAGTTACCAGCAGCAGGGGAGGTGGAATGGGGAATATTCGATATTGCGGGCAGCAATGTAGGGGCGCAGCGTGCTGCGCCCCTACCATCCGGACAATGGTATCCTGCAGGGCACCACCAAATGAGGTTCAACGCATCCGACTTGTCGTCCGGCATCTATATCTACCGTATCTCAACTGAGAAATATACCGCCTGCAGGAAGATGGTGCTTATTAAATAGATGGACAGTTAGCTTAATAACCAAAAAGGCGACCGCTGGTCGCCTTTTTCATATATTCCTAAAATTAAAATGCTAAATATGGTTCTCCTGAACCATCACCTTCAATTTGTACGATAGCGTCATTAAGCCCACGGAAAGGTGTTCGTTCTGGACCACCACGTCAGGTGGAGCGAAGATGTTCGTCGGCGAGAAGTTCCAGATGCCCCTTATGCCGGATCGCACCAGTAGATCGGCGGTTTTCTGCGCCGCGTCTGCGGGTGTGGCGATGATGCCAATGGTCGTATTTGTCTCTTCCACTACTTCGGGGATCTCATCTATATCGCGCACCTTCACATCTCTCATTTCTAAACCGATCAGGCGGGGATTTATATCGAAAAGGCCGGCTACGTGCAGCCCTAAACGTTCAAACTTACGGTAGTTGGCGACAGCCTGTCCCAAGTGGCCAAGACCGACAACAATCATATTTTGATGTGTATCGAGTCCCAAAATCTTTTCCAAACCGATGATCAGGTCTTCCACTTTATACCGATATCCGGCTTGTCCGAATCCACCGAAATGATGAAAATCCTGCCGCACCTGAGTAGGTTTTAAATCGATTTTCGAGGCCAGCTCTTTTGAGGAAATCTCTTTGTAATGTTCTTGAGGTAACAGACTGAGGCAGTTCAGATAGCGCGCCACGCGCGATATCGTCATTTGAGGAATCTTCTTTTTCGGCTGGCTGTCCTTCACAGGAGCTCCTTTGTTAAAATAGTAACATAATTTAAGTGAATTGGAATCGAAAGTCAAGTAGTTTGTTATTTATTTCATAATATTTGCCGCAATTTTACGGTGAAATTTTCTGTGCTGGTAGTACCAAACGCTTTAAAAGGGTGATTTTTCTAACGATGATGGTTGTTTAGGGAAATACAAAAACTCCACAGAGTAACAGTTTTCAACTTACTCATCAAATCCCAATATCGACTCTTACACCTTTTTGCCTCGAGTCAATCACCCGATTCAATGAAAAGTACTTGCCATTTCAATCGAATTTATTTATATTTACTTGCTTTATGGAGAAAGAACCTAAAAAGAAGAGAATCCTATCCGGTATGCGGCCTACTGGCCGGCTTCATCTGGGGCATTTGGCCGGCGCTTTGGAAAATTGGGTCAGATTACAGGATGAGTACGATAATTTTCACCTGGTCGCAGACTGGCATGCCTTGACAACCGCTTATGAGAACACGGATGAATTCCGCGAAAATTCCCGGCAGATGGTTATTGACTGGCTCTCTGCTGGCATAGATCCGGAGAAAAGTCCCATCTTTATACAATCCCATATTCCCGAGCATGCCGAATTACA
>CBDUWK010000427.1:0-2777 GCA_965370905.1 uncultured bacterium
GCCGATTCGAGTTGGTCGTCCTACACTGAAGACTACGGCTTGGGCGAAGGATCGGTTTCCGCCCTGGGCGTCCGCAACGATACCATCTGGGCTGCTACAGCTTACTCCGAGAATACTTCCGAAGGCTGGCTGCCCGCAGGTGGCGGTGTTGGCTATACTACCGATGGGGGTTTAACCTGGCTGTGGTTTCCGCAGCCGGTCGATCCGCAGGACCCGGATACCTCCATAATCTCAGCGCCTACTACTACCAACATTCAAAACGTTACCTACGATCTGCAGATCACCTCCACCGAAGTATGGATTACTTCCTGGGGTGGGGGCTTGCGGAAATACAGCTTCGACGATACCACCTGGCATGTGGTAACGCCCGACAATCAGAAATTCGATGCGCTGGGCAATCTGAACCACCGCGCTTTCTCCGTAGTCGGAGATGATTCCATATTGTGGGTGGGAACGGCAGCGGGAATAAACAAATCACTTGATGGCGGAGAAACCTGGGAAAATTTCAACAGTTCCAGTGATGGTCTTTCCGGTAATTTCGTAACCGCTCTGGGCAGGCAGCAATGGGGAGATAACGACGTGCTCTGGGCTTCGACCTGGCAGACCGAAGGTGACGAATTCTACGGCATAACCAAAACCGAAAACGGTGGCTTGACCTGGGAAGTAATGCTCTCTCTGGATGATCAAACCTTAAAGGCGCACAACTTTGCCTTCGACGATTCCATCGTTTACGCAGCTACCCACGTGGGGTTGTACAAATCCATAGATGGCGGGGAGAACTGGGAACTTTTCCTGCAGCTGCAGGATTTCCAGAGCGGCGCCTATTTCGCCGATCCTGAAGTTTACTGCGCCCTGGCGCATACCGTAAACGATACCACCTGGCTCTGGGTGGGAACGGGCAACGGTATCGCCGCCAGCAACGACTACGGTAATACTTGGGAGATCATCAGGTCTTACGCTCAAGCGGAACCGACCTACGCTTGTCCCAATCCCTTCCGTCCCCGCTTCGACTATTTTATCAGTTTTGTCTATGAACTTCCACAATCCGGCAACGTCACTATAAAAGTGTACGATTTCGCCATGGATGAAGTGGTAACGGTGGTTGACAACCAACCCAGAACCTCAGGCAGCGCACCGGATACCTGGAACGGTAAGATGGCGGGCGGCAGAGATGTAGCCACCGGAGTATACTACTACCGGGTTGACCGTCCCGGCGCTGAATCGGTATGGGGAAAATTCGCTGTTATGTATTAAATAAACCCAATATGGAAAACCTGAAATCTAAAATATTTATTCTCATTTCAACTATCTGCTTCGTAGTTGTATCACTTTATCCTATAACGGCAGTTGCCGGCACCAACGCCGGTACCGCCGGAGCGTTCCTGCGTATGGGATTAGGAGCGCGCGATTTGGCTATGGGCGACGTCGGAGTGGCAATTCCTGGTAACGGTTATGGTATCTACTACAACCCCGCTTCCCTGCCCTACCTCGAAGAGAGAACGGTTCTGACAACCTACAACTATTTAGCTCTGGACCGGCAGCTTAACTTTATCGGATTTGCCTCACCGCTGCATCCGCCTTCAGCACAAATGGGGAAAACACTCTCTGCAGGTGTAGGCGTGGGTTGGATCAGCGCCGGCGCCGGCGATCTGATCGGTCGTTCCAACAGCGGCGCCATAACCGGTGAGTTCAGATACGCGGACAATGCTTTCTACTTCTCTTTCGCACTGCGTCTGGCAGATCGAGTTTCAGTGGGCTTTTCGCCCAAGCTCTTGTACAGCTATTTCCCCGATCTCACCGAAAACGAATCGCTCTCCAGTTCGCGGCTGGGATTCGATGCGGGGATTATGGCCAATCCTATTGGCAGATTATATGTAGGCGCCCAGGTCCGCAACATCAATGCGCAGAACCGCTGGGATACCAGCACCATCTTCGGTAATAACGGCACTACCTCAACTGAGAAATTCCCACAAATATACCGCTTCGGTGCGTCATATCTATGGGATTTCAATCTTCTGGTCACAGCAGAGATGGAAAGCAGCGATTATGAAGACAATCAGCTCCATTTCGGTGCAGAGTACACCTATATCGATTTTGATCCTTACGTCTTCAGTCTTCGCGGCGGTTACGATGATAAAGATTTAGCTTTCGGTTTCGGAGTGGGATTCGACGTATGGAAACTGCGCGGACAGTTGGATTACGCCTATCAGATCCAGGACGTCCCGCCCTTCGATTCGCAGGTTATCTCTTTTGGAGTGAGCTTCTGATGAGATTCTTACCTGCCATCACCCTTCTGTCTGCAATCCTCCTTTTTCCGACGAGAGCTCCAAAAGCGGAAAATTCCGGATCCTTCCCGCTGCTGAAAATCGCCCCTGATGCGCGCTCCGCCGCATTGGGTGAAACCGGCGTGGCGGGATCGCGTGGTGCTATGACCACGTTTCACAATCCCGCGCTGATGACCTTTGCAGAAGAATCCCAGGCCGCCTTCGGTTACAGCGACTGGCTCCTGGACATGAGCGTCCAGACGGTAGCAACACTTTTTAAATACCAGGTATTCTCGGCGGGTTTATCGGTAAATGCCTTCAGCGTGCCGGACCTTGAAAGGCGCGTGCTGCCTTCCGACGAACCTATAGAAACTTTCTCCGCGCACGATTTCGCCGGCGGCGCCAGTTTTGCCATAAGTATCAAAGAAAACTTAAGCGTTGGCGTTACCGGCCGCTGGATCCACCAGCAAATCTACATCGAAGATGCAGACGGTTTTAGCGCTGACATAGGTG
>CBDUWK010000428.1:0-2767 GCA_965370905.1 uncultured bacterium
CAATATAACTTTCCTTGAATTAGGGGTGGGAAAGGGTGTGCAGCCGTTTGATATGTACCTGCGTTTGACCTTGATTACCAACATAATCCTGCTCCTGGCGTTTGAAAGACAGAATTTGTACCGCAGAACTATCTCGGTTATGAACATAGAAGAAATTAAGGGGATCCTTAAAGCAGTTCTCCTCACTGCGGTTATTCTCTTCACAGCTTCCTTCTATTTTAAAGACATATCATATTCAAGGTTAATTGTCACTAATTCTTTGATTTTACTGGTTATATTTCTGAATATCGAAAGATATATTTTTTTCAAGATATTCCAGAAGCTTCATACCAAGGGGATCGGGGTGCGTCGAGCATTGATCTATGGTGCAGGTGAAGCTGGACAAATGCTCGCGGAACGATTCGTTAGATCTCCGAGATTGGGTGTTCTTCCTATAGGATTTATTGATGATAACGTCCAGTTCTGGGGGAAGAAAATCAGATCACATTCCGATGAAGTGAAATTCCAGTTGCCAGTTTTGGGCGGCTTTGACCATATGCTCGAGGCCGCTCAGGAGCACCACATTGATGAATTATTCATCTCTATCCCCTCTGTGCCGCAAACTCGCATCGCTGAGATAATTCGTCACTGCGAAGAGATAAACCTCAAATTCTACTTTATCCCCAATCTATTCGATTACAAGCTTCAGAGTGTCACCATTGAATCGCTCGATGGCGTACCGCTATTGACGGTTAAGGAGTCCCACATCACCTGGTGGTATTTGATCATAAAGCGCCTGATGGATCAAGTTATATCTTCAGTGTCCCTGTTATTACTGGGACCTTTAATGATTTTAATCGGGATTCTGATCAGAAAAGGCTCTCCCGGGCCGGCTCATTTCAAGCAAGAGAGAATCGGGATGAACGGAAAACCATTTGTCCTTTATAAGTTTCGCACGATGTATGTTGACACTCCAAGATATGCCGTCACTCCGGAAAATAATATAGATCCGCGCGTTACCAAACTAGGCAAATTCCTGAGGCGATCCAGTCTGGATGAATTACCTCAGTTGTTTAATGTTTTTAAAGGCGAGATGTCTATTGTGGGGCCCCGTCCGGAAATGTCGTTTATCGTGGATACCTACAGCCCTATCGTGCGGGAACGGTTGAAAGTGAAACCCGGTATTACCGGCATGTGGCAGATATCGGCAGACCGCGCCAAGCAAATACACGATAATATAGATTACGATCTCTATTACATAGAGAACTTTTCACCCCTATTGGATTTAATTATAATAATTCGGACTTTCTTCATGGCCATCAGGGGCAAAGGAGCGTTCTAAGCGTTTTGTTATTCAGTTCAGACGGAATAAAATCCTTCCTCATCATTCGCCTCAGCTCGCTGGGCGATATTTTGTTAACCACACCTGCGATCCGCTGCCTTCGAAATAACTTCCCCTCAGCTCGCATCGACTTTCTGGTGAAGGAACGTTACCGGGAATTATTGGAAGATAATCCCCATATCTCCTCGGTTATCTCTCTTCCCGAACCGGCGAATTGGGAGGTTCTAAACGAAATGATGTCTTCCTTGCGCAACCAGTACGACGTGGTGGTGGACCTGCATACCAGTCTGCGCAGCTTTTATCTGCGCAATAAGCTCGGCGCTGAGAAGGTATTTCGCTACCGCAAGCATCGCGCGGCGCGCTGGATGCTGGTGAATTTCAAGCGGGATTACTACCCGAAGGATTTCAGCATACCGCAAGCGTATTTCGAAGCACTTGCTCCGCTGAAGGTTAGCCCTGATGGCGAAGGATTGGAATGGCAGGGAGCTCTGCAAAGGCGTGAAAAATTCCTCAGCATTGCAGGGCTCGAGGAACCGCCGGAATTGAAACCTATCGCTCTATGTCCCGGAGCTTCATATCCCACCAAAAAATGGCCGCAGGAATACTGGGTGAGGTTGGCTGAAAAACTAATGCTGACAAAGCGTCCCCTGTGGATTTTCGGCGATAAGTCCGATCGCGAAGTTGGCCAGCTTTTAGGCGCTTTAAAGCCTGATAAAGTGGTAAATTTCTGTGATAGATTGAGTATCGCCGAATCGGGTGCGGGACTGTCACACTGCCATTTAGCGGTAACGCATGATGCGGGACCATCTCACATGGCTGCAGCAGTGGGAACTCCTGTAGTAGCAATCTTCGGTTCGACGGTGCCGAGGTTGGGATTTCGACCCTACCGAATACCTAACCGGGTTGCAGAGGTCGAACTGTCCTGCCGTCCCTGTTCGCATCTGGGCTATAACGAATGCCCCAAAGCCCACTTCCGCTGTATGAAGGATCTGTCAGTGGAAAGGGTAGTGGAACTTGTGAAGGAGCTGGAAGGGGAGGTAGGAAGTTAGCCCGTATTATAGCGATTCACGAAAGTAATTTCCAGAATTGTCGGTCAGGCAGGAATGCCTAACCTCCATTCTATTCAAGTTCATATGAAGAGGAGGATAGACATTCCTGTCTGTCATTAAGTCTGCGAAAGCGGTATTCCCTGGAGATACAAAAAAACACTATCTTCGTACGAATTTTCCTTGACAATCCCACTAATTTTTGGTATATTGTATAAGATTAAATTTCCATTTAATAGTATTACATCACGCACGGCTCCAATAACAGGATAACCTGAACCTGGTTTATTTGGAGGAAGAGCCTAACTTAAAGCACATCTGATTTCATCCTATGGGGGGATGACAGGTGTGTTTTTTTTGTCTCAAAAAGCGGAGGGAATGAAGATGTTCAAGATGATCA
>CBDUWK010000429.1:0-2765 GCA_965370905.1 uncultured bacterium
ACCTCGATGAGAGACACGTAGTTTTCAAAGAACTAAGCGGCGAGATAGATAAGCACCAGTTTAGCATCACTAATCGTTTCGATAGCACAGCTGATAGCATTAAATTTGAGTCTCTATATTTCGGTGGGGTTGATCTCAACCTTGGTGTAATTAACCTGGAGACGACAGGACGAGGCATCTATGCCCACATACCTACCCTGATGACGCCCGGATCGATGGGATACTTTCGATTTCAGGGGAAGGGAGAGGGGGAGAAATTTACTCTTGCCGGACCTGTCGACAATATTACCATTCGCGGTGGACTGCGTGCTTCGCGTACGATTGTAACCTATCCCTTTCCTCCAGCACAAAAGCCACCTTCTCCATTCACCCGGGGTGTTCTAAAGGTGTTGAGTACAGCTCACTGGGATCTCGACATCTTCCCGGAAAGGGACAACCGCTATGAAAGGCAAATTCAAAGCGAACTCTGGACGCCACTATTAGAGGGGATGTCCGAGCTGTTTACTACAGTGGATATAAATTTAAACGTAAATCCGGGGCAAAGCCATCTGACGCTTCTGGGCAATATCGATGGAGGAAGTTTTAGAACCCTGGGGAGTTTGGTAGCTACCCGCGGAACTATCGAGTACCTCGACCTTAACTTCAATGTGGATCGTTTTACCGCTGATTTCGATGAGCACGATCCGTTACCCTGGGTAGAGGGAAGAGGACAGACTGTATTCATCGATTCATTGGGGCAGACGCGCAATGTGTATCTGACTCTTTACGTCATCGATCCGACCACAGGAGAGCGTACTCTGCGCGGCCGCTGGGGCGACTTCGTGTTTATATTAGAGGATGATGAAGGTTCCTCACAGGAACAGATCCTGGCCAATATGGGTTACTCTCCTGAGCAGATAACCGAAAAGGTTACCTCCCTTTCGGGACAGGTCATCTCAGATGTGGTTTTGCGACGTCTGATTCGCCCAATTGAGAGAGAGTTGGAAGCGTTATTGAGAGTGGATTACATTCACCTGAAGCCGACTATTGCACAGAATGTGCTGGAATCGCAGGTTCTGGGATTAGGTCCCGGCCCGGACAGCGAAGTCGATTGGGGAGCTTACTTCTTGAATCAATCCCAACTCTCGGTAGGAAAGTACATCACTGATGATATATTCATATCTTACACCGGCCTGTGGGAAAGCGCTATAAACGCCGAGAATGAGCGCCATTTCGGTTTTATACACCGCTGGGGTTTGGAATACCGCATAACGCCCGTTTCCAATCGTCTGACTATGAACTTCGATTATGAGTACGATAGTCTGGAACAGTTACGCGATCGGGAAGTGAAACTAAGGTATTGGATATTGTTTTGAACAAGACTCCATCTATTAGATTAGCATGTCGAATAGAAGCTAATAGGGCGGAGATATTTCGATATAATCTCAGTTGAATAAATGCTATATTTGGGGACAAGTGCCTCCTAAAACGATTAACCAATTTTTTCCTTTAATTTGGACGTAGATTTGATTAACTTTAAAAGTTTTAACCTTTGTATGCACAGGAAGATGAAAAGCTGCAAATACCTACCAGTTGTATTATTATTGATTGCCTCCACCGTATTCGCGCAATCAGGCAGGGTGCGTCTTATAGGTCTTTCCATTGAGGGGAACGAATCCTCTGATGAAGGATTGATTAAAGCCAATTCAGGCTTGGTTGTAGGTTCAGAAATAGGTGGCGATGAGATCCAATTGGCGATTAAACAGATCTGGAAGCTGGGACTGTTTTCTGATGTGCAAGTGCTCATGGAGCAAGAAGTCCCACAGGGTATATTCTTAAAAATTCTGGTTAAGGAGTACCCTCGTCTCGATAAGATCGAGGTGTCAGGAAACAAAAAGATAAAAGAGGATGAGATCGAAGAGATTTTAGATTTCTATCCCGGGCAGATACTGCGTCCTGACCAGGTTATCACCGCACGAAATAATCTGATCGACAAGTACGGTGAAAAGGGGTATCTTTTAGCGGAGGTAGAAACGGAAACCTTCGTGAGCGAGGAGACCGGTAAGGTTGTACTCCGGGTGGATATCGAAGAGGGAAAGAAAGTCAAGATCAAGAAAATTTCCTTCCTCGGCAACGAGGCGCACCAGAAAACCGGCGTTTGGTTCCCAGCTTCTTTAGTAAACTGGTCGGTCGAATGGATAGTACCGGACGATCCCTTCACATCAGGTAAGCTGCGGGGAAAGATGAAGAATACCAAGCAGAAGAACCTGTTCCGTTCTGGAGAGTTCAATGAGGAAGGTTTCGAAGAAGATCTTCAGAACATTATCGATCACTATAAAAATCATGGGTACCGAGATGTAGTAATTCTGGCGGATTCTGTTTATTACAGTGAAGATAACCGCTTGTTGTACATAGACGTTTGGATCGAAGAGGGGACGCAATATCTCTTCGGTGATTTAACTTTTTCGGATAATACGCTTTATACCGAAGACGAGCTGAAAGAGCAATTATCATTCAAATCCGGAGATATCTATAGCAAGGAAGACCTGGAACGAAGTGTGCAGGAAAACCTGACCAACTTGTATTATGATCGGGGCTATATTTACGCCAACGTCTCGCCTGTGGAAGTGCCAGCCGGAGATGACCTGGTAAACATACATTTTCGAATTTATGAGGGGAATGAGTTTAAGGTGCGTCGCATCTATATCGAGGGAAATACAAAAACCCATGAGAAGGTCATTCGGCGTGAATTTGTACTAAATCCCGGCGATACTTTTAATGTATCT
>CBDUWK010000430.1:0-2764 GCA_965370905.1 uncultured bacterium
GATCTGCCATCAGGTGTGTATATATACCGGCTACAGGTAGGAGCGTTTGTAGGTAGAGGTAAGATGGTACTGTTGAAATAGTAATGGGATCTGGGATTCAGGATTTGGGAATTAGCGAAAAGGCGCAAGAAATTGCGCCTTTTTTCCGTGCGAAAGGGGGGACTCGAACCCCCACACCCTCTCGGGCACCAGATCCTAAATCTGGCACGTCTGCCAAGTCCGTCACTTTCGCGTTTGCGGTTTAATATACATAATTTGATTGGTTTTGTCAAGGGGAATTGCATGATGGCGGGATGAGGTGTAGGTTTTAGATTGTTCATTAGAGAAGGGCGCTTCACACAGCGCCCCTACAGCCTTCCCCTTCGCACCAAGACGTGCCTCATCACATAGAATCTTCCATTACCCAGCCGTTCTTCAGTTTGAGTTTCTTCCTGAACCAGCCTCCTATATCGTCCACGACCAATTCGTAGACTGATGGTATTACCAGCAAAGTCAGGAAAGTCGACACGGTCAATCCCCAGACGATGGTATTTGCTAAAGGTCCCCAGACTGCCGACTTGCCACCCAAACCTATAGCCATGGGGAGCAGACCGAAAATGGTGGTCAAAGAAGCCAGGATAATGGGTCGCAGCCGAATCATTCCGGCCTGAACGATGGATTCCCTTCTTTCCATCCCGTTTTTACGGGCGTTATTAATGAATGACACCATTACGATTGAGTTATTGACGACGATGCCAGCTAAGGCAACGAAACCGAACAAAGTAGTGATGGAGAAGGGATTACCGGAAAAGAGTAGCCCCAACATAGCGCCAATGAAGGCGAAAGGAATAGCAGTCATGATTATAAGGGGCTGGATAAAGCTGCGGAACTGGGTTCCGAGGATCACATAAATCAGTCCAAGTCCAACCAGGAATAGTTTAAAGATGCCTGAGAATGCCTCCCGGAACTCTTCGTATTCACCTCCGAAGTGCATTTTCACTCCGGGGTAGAGTTCGGAGATGTTTTTAAAACGTTTTACCAGCTTTTGATTGACCTCGACGCTCGAAACCTCTGCTTTATCCACGTTAGCTGATACGGTTATCGCTCGTTCCTCTTCAAAACGCCGAATGTCCACGACGCCGGGTTCTACGGTGATGGAAGCGACATTGTAAAAGGGGAGCCAACTACCATCCGGAAGCAGGAATTTCAGCCTGGTTACATCAGCTATTTCGGTGAGTCTCTCTTCCGGAAATTTCACCCGAATGTCTATCTCTTCATCACCGTCACGGAAAACAGATGCATTAATACCGTGGAAGGCTCCAGCTATCGATGCCGCAACCTGAGCGACACTCAGGCCAAACATGGAAGCACGCTCGGGATCAACTTTGACCCTTATCTGACGTTTGCCGGGATTGTAGTTATCGGCGATATCGTAAACGCCTTCAATTGAAGCTAATTCATCTTTCAGTTCCTCGGCGACAAGTTCCATTTCCAGGTAGTACTTGCCTTGCACACGCACTTCGACGGATTTGCCCAACGGAGGACCGGTGCTAACCTTGGCAAACTCAATCGACTCGATGCCAGGGATATCTCTGGTGCGAACGCGCATCATGTTAATTAAGGTATCGATCGGTAAGACACGATCCCGACGTTCCTTCAAATCTACAATGACCTGTCCCACATTGGAAGTGAACAACCACTCTTCATCGCTCTGAAAAAAACCGGGGGTTGCCACGATCGCTTCCAATTCCGATTCAGGTAGATTCATGGCTTCCCGTTCGATCTCCGTAATCACCTGATCGGTGACGTCCAAGGTAGATCCCTGCGGTAACTTCACACGCACGAAAAACTGCGATATCTCTTCATCCTGATACATTTCCACACCGACCAATGGAATTAATCCCACGGCAAGAAAAATAATGACGGGCATCAGGAGTGCGATCAGCTTTCTACGGCGCATGACCTTCAAGAGAACATTTCTATAGATTTGCAGGATCTTCTGCAAATATTTATCACCCTTAGTTTGCCCGTTATGTTTGGATCTACTCCATTCTGCTATGTGCGAGGGCAGTATGAAGAAACATTCGAAGAGGCTGGCCAGCAGAGCCAACGATACAACAATAGGCACTATCTGCATGAACCGTCCTATGATTCCGGGCAGGAGCATCAAAGGCAGGAATGCAGCAATAGTTGTAAAGACGGATGCCGTGACCGGCGCGGCAACTTCGGCAGCACCTTTTAACACTGCTTCTTTCGGAGGCAGCCCTTTTTGCAAGTATCTGAAGCAGTTTTCCATTACCACTACGGCATCATCCACCAGCATACCCAGGACAAGCACCAAGCCGAAGAGAGAATTCCCATTGAGGGTTGACCCCGCCCTTTCGAGAAAGATCATGGTTATGGCCAGAGTAATAGGTATTCCCAGGGCAGTAATCAGCGCATTACGCACACCGAGGGATATCCACAAAATTATTATCACCAGGATGAACCCCATCCAGGCGTTGGTCTGCAGCTTGTGCAAAATATCGTTTATAAAGATTGAGTTGTCGTTTGTATAAGTGACTTCCATCCCCGGTGGGAGTTTTTGTTTATATTCTTCGACTATTCCTTTGATGCGATCGATAACTTCAAGTGAATTTGCCTGCTCTTTTTTGGACATCGAAAGTGTGACTGCTGGTAATTCGTTCAGCCGAGCCCGGTTCCGTTCTTCCTCCCAGCCGTCCGTGATGGTGGCGATGTCACGCAGGAACACCTGTTGACCGTTTACTCCCGATCTCACTATCAC
>CBDUWK010000431.1:0-2761 GCA_965370905.1 uncultured bacterium
TCTCTGAATTATGCTTTGTTTTAAATCTCACATTACCAGAGCAACTTTTCGCAAATACGCACCGTCAAAATAATGGGCAGTGATCTATACTGAGGACGAGTCTGTTATGAAGAAGACACTTACGACAATTCTAATTCTGGGTATGGCGACTACTGCCTGGGCTCAAAATGACAGTGTCCGGGTGCTTCGATCACAGCCCACGAACTCACCGGTGATCGATGGGATACTGGAAGCGGAATGGTGGACAGCCACGAGGGCGACCGACTTTGTACAGAGGGAACCGGACGAGGGAGCGGCTTCAACAGAAAAAACGGAAGTACGGGTAATGCATTCTCCGACGGACCTATATGTGGCCTTTCGCTGCTACCAGCAGGATCCTGCTACCATCGACAGCAAACTGAACAAGCGGGATCAACTCTGGTCATCGGATCGAGTGGTATTCTGGTTGGACACTTACCACGATCATCGTAACGCTTTCACTTTCGGTTCTAATCCTCATGGAGTGAAGTTCGATGGGACTTTTTATAACGACGACGAGGAGGATCACAAGTGGGATGCGTTCTGGGGAGTGGCTACAACCGTAGATGATTCAGGTTGGACGGCAGAGTTCAAGATTCCCTATTCTACCATAAGGTTTAATGAAATCGAAGGTGAACAGACCTGGGGATTCAACGCTTTCCGGTTCATTCAGGCTAACAAGGAGATGGATTACTGGCAGCCAGTCACGCGAGATATGCACGAACGTGTGAGTCAGTTGGGACATTTGGAAGGCTTGTCCGGTTTGGTTCCAGGGAGGGGACTTGAGATTCGACCGTATGCAGTCGTTAACTTTGAGGAAGAAGGGCTCACTCCGCTTCAAGGTCAGAACGACTGGGAGAGTTTAGGCATCGACGTAAAGTATCGTCTGGCTTCAAACCTGACCTTAGATGCTACCTTCAATCCTGACTTCGCGCAGATAGAGGCGGACAATGAGGTGATCAATCTATCAGATTATCCGGTTTACCTGTCAGAAAAACGGCCATTTTTCATGGAAGGGGCTTCCATCTTCAATACTCAAATCGACCTGTTTTACTCACGACGCATCACCAATCCTCAGGTTGGCGGTAAGATTTCCGGGAAAGTGGGCGGAACGCAGTTAGCGGTCATTACGGCGCGAAACTTAAACGAAGACGACGAATATGAAGATTTCGGTGTGCTGCGCCTAAAACGTGACATATTCAGCCGCAGTCAAGTAGGTTTATTGTTGACAGATAAAGAGGGTATTGGTGAAGATTACGCACGCGTTTGGAGCGTTGATGCGCAAATCCGCCTCAGCGAACCTGCTACTATCGAGGCGCAGGTGGCGCAGAGTTTCAAACCGGGTTTGATGGACAATAATTGGGCTTACTTCATCGGTCCTAACTTTCAGACAGATAAGTATTCCGGCTCCGCCTGGGTTTCCGGTAAGGCGCTTGATTTCAGAGGTAATGATGCCGGTTGGATCAGTTATACCGATTTTCATCGCACCGGCGGTTGGTTTCAATACGCGCCGCGGCCGGAGAAATGGGGCATCCGCAAAATCTGGAACAATTTTAACGGCGGTTTAGAATGGCAAATCGACGGGCGTTACCCTGAGCAATGGTGGAATTACAACAATTCCTTCCAAACCATGAATTACATGTACTTCGGTTTCGGTATCGCCAACAGCGATACGTGGCGGCGGAATTACGTTGACGAAGATGAGGATGAACCATATGAGCATTCAGACAATTTCGGTAATTTCAACATGGAGAATTTTAAGGGGTGGGACTACTGGATCTGGTACGAGACGGACTATTCAAAACCCCTTGCTTTCAATATCGGGCACAGCCAGGGGGATTTCCGGGATGGATATGAGAAAGAAATATGGGGTGGAGTGCAATGGCAGCCCAAAGACAATTTGACTTTAAACTACAACAGCGAGTTCGACCACGTCGAATCTGTTTCCGATATTGAAGACGGAGCTGCAACCGATTTCATCGTCAGCCGTTTTAAGATAGAATGGATGCTTTCCTTGAAGCTGTTCACACGGCTCAACCTCCAGTATGTTCATGAGGATGAATCGTATTTTACTAACGCACTGATCGGATACGAATTTGCTCCTGAGAGTTTCATGTATCTGGTTTACGACGACGATCGCAGCGAGCTTTTAGGATGGAAAGCGGTTAAGGACAGAAAGATTAAGATGAAAGTATCCTATTTTTTCCAGATGTAGAAAAAACCCAAATTATAATCCTTAAGATACTGGGAAAAGGCGGCCTGAACGGTCGTTTTTCTTTTATGACCTCCAACTGTCGGTATGGTCAAGTTATAATCTTGGGAAATATTCGTCAGTATGATTATTCTCAAAGCGATAATTTGCATGTAATATTTTTCTGAATTTGGAATTTATTTACTTGACTTATTAAAATTAAAACATTATATTCGGAAATAGGTACATTAAAACAGTGTTCTCGGAATATAACACAAGGGGGTTTCAGGCTCACAAATACAACCATCTTTTCTAAGAGAGTGATCTATTATGAAGGCGAAAATTACGGCAGAAAAACTGAACGTTCGCAGTATGCCAAGCCTTGGTGGACAGAAAATCGGACTATTGAGTAAAGATACGGTTGTGGAGATACTTGGTCACCGCAACAGTTGGTTTGAAATTAAATTCAACGATACGAGCGGTTTCGGCCATGACGATTCTGGCATCCCCATTGTGAATGAAACGATACGGAAAGGGAGAATTAAAGCCAAA
>CBDUWK010000432.1:0-2743 GCA_965370905.1 uncultured bacterium
CAGGGTTTATGCATGTCTACAAGAACGAAATTCGTAACAGAAGGTATCACATTCAAGCCTAAGTTTTTAAAACCGGCCTCTAATTCCAACAGACCTCTGTGATTGATTTCCATCGTTTTTTGTAGAAATTCACCATCATCAAGAGCCGCTTCTGCAGCTATTTGCGCCAGGGAGTTGCAATTGAAAGCTTCGCGCACCTTGTGCAAAGCCACAATTATCTCGGGAGCCGCAAATGCGTACCCGCAGCGAAGACCGGCCAGCCCATAAGCTTTTGAGAAGGTACGAAGCACGATTACACGCTTGCCAGCTCGGACGTATTCCAGACCGTCAGGATAATCGGGCAGATCCACAAACTCAAAATATGCTTCATCCAAAACCAGAATAGCTTCATCAGGCAGGGCGTCTATTAAACGATCGACTTTCACTTTTGATAAATACGTTCCCGTAGGATTGTTGGGATTGGCGATGAAAACCAGACGAGTCTGCGGGGTCATCGCTTCGATCATTGCATCTATATCATAGGTATAATCCGGCATAGGAACCATTACCGGTTTTACGCCCATTATCTGGCAGGCTATGCGGTATTTGAAAAAGGCTTGCGGGCCCGTGATGGCCTGCCATCCCGGTTCCAAGAATGCTTCACAGATCAGCTCCACAATTTCCGTGGAACCATTACCGAGAATGATCCCATCCGCGGGATAATTATAAAATTGTGAGAGTTTCTGCCGCAAGGTATATCCGCCAGCATCAGGATAGAGATTTACTTTAGCGCAAGCTTTCCGCAAAGCATCGATTGCTTTGGGTGACGGTCCCAGAGGATTTTCGTTCGATGCCAGCTTTACAATATTCTTTACTCCATACTCCCTGGCAACCTCGGAAATCGGTTTACCAGGTACGTACGGATGGATATCCTTTAATATGGGGCGTGCCAAACTCATAGAGTGTGAACCGGCTAACTATTTTTTTTGGTGATGAATGATTCCAGATAGTTTTAGTAGAAGGGTCAAACCTAAAAATTACTAAATAATTCACAATTTTGCAAATTCTTTTTTGTATTTCGATTTTAACCTCAACGGATGATAGCTCTGCTCATCCCATCGGCTTTTAGATAGAGGCGGGCTACTCTATCCACATCTGAGTTTGTCACCTGTCGGAGTTGCTTAAGCCATTTGGAATGAAATTCTACGCCCTCCCCATGCAACTCTCCCAATCCCATCAGGTAAGCTCTGTTGACACGAGTTAAACTGCGCATGGCCATACGTCCCAGATAGGCGTTCCTTGCCTTGGTGACGTCATGTTCACTGTAACTTTCGGAAGCTGCTTTTTGCATCTCCTCGATAATGCCTTCCTGAGCCCGTTCGAGATTCTGAGGACCGGTGCCCATCCGCGCATACCAGAGACCCCAACTGTCATGAAAGCTAACCGAACTTCCGAGGGTGTATGCCAGACCCTCCTTCTCGCGCAATTGGAATTGCAATCGTTCAGAGATTATTGCGTTTAAGATCGTCAAAGGGGCGCGGTCAGCGGCATCCTGTAGATCGAAAATATACCCCATAGCGAGATATGATTGCTCTTTGCCGCCGGTTTCCTCAACAAGCTGCGGAGAACCCGCGGGACGGGAAATCGTGACTTCCGGAAGCGCCAGATCACTCTGCCACCCGCCGAAGGTCTTTTCTATCGCTGCATGAACTGCAGCCGCATCATGACTGCTCAGTGCTGTTAAAATTAGATTGCCCGTATGGAAATATTTCACACCGAAGGCGCGCAGTTCGTCTGAAGTATATGAAGCAATATCTGCAGGATTTCCAATAACCTCTGCAGCGAAAGGAGAGTCTCCGTATATGATCGACTTGAACAGCTTGCGTCCCGATTTGCTGACAGATCCTTGATCTCTCACCGCCATTCCGGTCATCTGACCGCGCACGGCTTCGATGGTTTCAGAATCGAGGCTGGGATCGCTTATGGTACGCGCGATCAGGTCGAGGACAGGCACGTAACTCTCATCCATCACCTCAACGCGAATGTACGAGAACTCGGGTGTCGTGTAGTAATCATCGTAAGGGATGAACGACATATCATGGAACTTTACCTTGGCGCCATATTTATCCAGCTCGGTCTGAAATTGATCTTTCTCCATGTCGGCGGGCCCGTATGCGAAAACGTGATGCATGAAATCGACCATGCCGGGTTTGCCGCCCAGTTCTATTTCATATGCAGAACGGTTCTTAAAAAGAAAGTGCGCTGCGAAGATGGGATTATCCCTATCCTCCTGGACAATAGCTAACAGACCGTTTGGCAGTTCCTTCGGGACTGTTTTTCGAGCGGTGGTTTCTTCAGCCGATTCCACCTTTTCACTTCCCACCGCTTCGTACACTGCGATCACAGGTGGCTCCATGCGGAAAGTGTCTTTATGCAGTTCCACGTCTTCGGCGGTAACTCCCCCGAGGAATTCCGGATACCGCAACAAAAAGTGCGCGCCGGCCTGTGCCAAATCTTCACCCTTCAGCATACCGTAATAGTGCGGACGTTCCGCGTTGAATATTTCCTGCGAACGGATCGAAGTTACGATGGCTGCAATCTTTTCCGGATCGACTTTAGCCTCACTGAAATTCACCAAGGCTGTTCGCACCTCTTCTAATGCCGGTTCATAGCTGACATCCGGATCCAGTGTCAGGGTAATGCTCATTATTCCGAAATCCACGTCGGTGAAGTGACTGACTCCCACGTTTCTCACTCCTAAAAT
>CBDUWK010000433.1:0-2732 GCA_965370905.1 uncultured bacterium
TGAAATATGTAACCGTAAATAATATCACTGGAGGTAAGGTATGAATCAACCACAGAAGAAACTGGCGATAGCGGGCGGGAAGCCTGTTCGGCGCGGTTCATTTGCCAAATCCTGGCCCGTAATAGATGAAAGAGAAAAGCAATACTTGATGGACGTATTGGAAGCAGAACATCTTTCGAGCTATGTATTATCCAGCAAAGCCAGCCCAGATATAGGTAGCAAGGGTGACAAGCTCACAGCTTTCCAGGAGAAATTCAATGAGTATCTGGGTGTCAAGCATGGCATCACTGTAATCAACGGCACGGCGGCGTTGGATATTGCCTGCCGTTCACTTCTGATGGATCCCGGCGATGAGGTGATCACTCCAGCACATTCGTTTATCGCCAGCAGCACTTGTATTCTCTTCTGTAACACCATTCCGGTCTTCGTAGACCTTGATCCTGAGACATTATGTATTTCACCAGAGCGCATCGAGGAAGCAATTACCCCACGAACAAAAGCAATCATTGCGGTGCATCTGGACGGATATATGTGCGATATGGATCGCATCATGGACATTGCAGAAAAGCATGATCTCTATGTTATAGAGGACTGCGCCAGGGCTCATGCAAGTGAGTGGCGCGGGAAGAAAGCAGGCAGTATCGGACACTTCGGCTGTTTCAGCTTCCAATCGAGTAAGGTGATGACTTGCGGGGAAGGCGGGTACCTTTGCACCAATGATGACCACCTTTTCAGCAGAGCATGGTCTCTCCGCAACGCAGGCAGACAGATGGCTGGGGGATTCTACGAGCATTTCCTGTTGGGTGGGAACGAACGTATGAGCCAGTTGGAGGCAGCGGTACTTCTGGCACAATTGGAGCGATTCCCGGAGCAAGCCAGAAGGCGGGAGGACAATATCACCTATCTTGAGGGATTGCTTGAGGACATTCCCGGAGTGCGTCACGTTCGTCGTGATCCTCGAGTAACCGGACAGACTTATTTCTTCGCTGTCTTCCATTATGAAGCTTCTAAATTCGACGGACTTCCTATCGGTCGATTCTGCGAGGCATTATCCGCGGAAGGTTTTCCCATCCGGCGAGGACAGAGCAGCGGATTATACAAAAATCCAATGCTTAGCAATAAAGGACTGAAAGACAACAAACTCGACTTCATTTTCCGTGACCACGGGCGTATCATTGAGTATGAGAAGCTGAGTTTTCCCGTGACGGAGAGCGGTCAGAGTTTTCGCCTGAACCATCGCTGCCTGCTTGGTGATAAGGAAGATATGGAGCAGTTCGCTATGGCGATCAGAAAGGTGCAGGAGAACGTGGGCGAAGTATTTAAGGTGATTCAGGAACGAAATAAAGAATGAGTCCTCTGGCTACCGAATTCAGATGAAATGACAAAGCACTATGACAAAGCATTGCAGGAGAAATAACAATGGCACAAAAAAACACTTCTCCCTGGCCTGAAGACTGTCAGGGAGCCATATCATTAAGCTTTGACGATGCCCGACCGTCCCAACCTGAAATAGCCATCCCGATGCTCAAAGAATATGGCTTACTGGCGACCTTCTACATTAAGCCAAGAGGGGATAATTGGAGACAGCAGTATGCGCCCTGGCGCGAAATAGCATCGATTGGGCATGAAATAGGCAACCACACGCTCAGCCATATCTGTTCCCGTAACTTTGCATGGGAGAATCAGGGAAGAAATCTGGAAACCACTACCCTCGATGAGATCGAGGCGGATATTCTTGAAGCAGAGAGACGGCTCAAGGAACTGATCCCGGAGCAGCCTGTCCGGACTTTCTGCTATCCATGTTACCAGAACTATGTCGGTGAGGGACCGACCCGGCAAAGCTACGTTCCCGTTGTCGCCAAGCACTTCCCCGCCGCTCGCGGTATAGGCGAAGCGGCAAATAACCCTCTGTATACCGATCTCCATTATCTCTCGTGCTCTCCAGTGGCAGGTTGGATGTCCGGGAAAGACCTGTGCGGTTTTGCAGAATCCGCCACACAAAAGGGACGCTGGTGCATTCTTACCTTCCATGCCCTACAGCATGGGCCAGGTGGAAGCTGGGTTCCGGGTGGCTCGTATCATGGTTCACCGTTGCCAGCCGACAGCTTTCGCGAGCTGTGCAAGTACCTCGCCGCTAACAAAGAGCGTATCTGGACAGCCCCGGTTCTGGAGATCACTAACCGTATTATCGAATGGCGCAAAAGCTGATAATCGCCCCAACTGGTTTAGGAATCCAGTCGGCATGGTTTGATATAGTTTGGGATAGTTTGAAATATTTATGAGGAGTTTAGCATTTTCTGGTATACCACCTGCTAATGATCTTGAAATTTTGGTTTTATAGGACACGTATTTGTCACACGATGGGAATTATATCGACTTTTATATGCAGAAAAAAGATTGCATGAGGAGCTAACAAAGCAAGTAATGACAGGCATTTAGGTGGTGCCGGCGGTCGGAATCGAACCGACATGAGCTTCACAGCCCGCTGGATTTTGAGTCCAGTGCGTCTACCAGTTTCACCACGCCGGCGCACTTAGTATTGCTTTGTAAATAGCTTTCAGTACAAGAGGATGGAACTCGTGCTAAACCGCATGATTAGCGACTTAGCAGGAGCTTCACTTCTGTCCATAGATCGGGTCACCGACTACGCGGCTCTTTCAGCTAATTAACAAGGCAATGTTAGTATAAAACCCTAAAATGCTCCGATCTTCAATGTGGAAATTTACAGAGTC
>CBDUWK010000434.1:0-2722 GCA_965370905.1 uncultured bacterium
TTTTTCTCCAGACTCTTGACGAAATCGGTGATAATGCGCACCGGAGCAACCGGATCGTCCAGGGAAATCGCCAGAGCGGTTGGACCTTCCAGATGCTGAATCAATTCCTTGTAGCCGAGTTTATCACAGGCGTGCTGTATGAGCGTATTTTTCACGACGCGATAGATAGCGTGTCCTTTGTGGAAATCACTGCGCAGCTGGTTGGCCTGCTCTACGTTCAAACCGGTAAAATCGGCGAAGTAGATACCTCGAGCTCTCTCAAAGAGGTCGGTCAGTTCTTCAACGATCTCTATTTTTCTTGGGGTGGGGTTCGCTTGATAATCCATATCAATCTTCGATGATGGTGCAACTGTTAACTGTTGATTGCGTGAATTTGATTGTCTTTGCTGCCATATGGACTATATGGCGGCAAGGTTCTGAACTTATTTATTTCAAGGAATTAAGCAGGATCTGGCGGTTTACTTTTACCCCGGGACCTGCAGAACTGGAAAGACTAACTGCTTTTACATAGGTTCCCTTTGCTGAGGCCGGCTTCAAACGCAGAACCACACGCATGAATTCCTGAAGATTTTCCCGTAGTTTTTCAACTTCAAAGGATGCTTTACCAATTATCACATGCAGAATTCCGAACTTATCGGTGCGGAAATCTATACGGCCGCCCTTGACGGATTTGACCGTTTGGGCGACATCCATGGTAACTGTACCGGATTTAGGATTGGGCATCAAGCCGCGCGGTCCTAAAATTCGACCGAGCTTGCCGACCTGTGCCATCACGTCGGGCGTTGCGATAATTGAATCAACTTCGGTCCAACCACCTTGAATCTTTTCAACATAATCATCTAACCCAACATGGTCGGCGCCGGCTTCTCTTGCCTCATCCTGTTTAGGTCCTTTCGCCAGAACCAAGACGCGGACGCTTTTTCCAGTTCCATAAGGAAGAGAGACGTTGCCGCGAATCATCTGGTCTGCATGCCGGGGGTCTACACCTAAGTTTATCGCAACCTCAACTGTTTCGTCGAACTTAGCGGTGGCGGATTCTTTAACTTTGGTGATAGCTTCCTCTAAATCGTATTCTGTGAAACGATCTATTTTACTTTTCTCTTCGGTATAGCGGCGACTGTGTTTCATTTTGGTCTTTATCTTACAATATCAGTCTGTTACAGTTACACCCATGCTGCGGGCAGTTCCTGCGATAATCTTAGCTGCCTGCTCTACTGAATGGGCATTTAAATCCTGCTTCTTCATTTCCGCGATTTCACGCAGTTGGGCTTGAGTTATGGAAGCGACTTTGGTACGGTTAGGTTCTCCCGATCCCTTGTCCAGTTTCAGCGCCTTTTTAATCAGAGTCGAAGCGGGCGGCGTTTTAGTAATGAATGAAAAGGTACGGTCCTGATATACGGTAACGACCGTAGGGATGATGTAACCGGTTCGATCCTGCGTGCGGGCGTTGAAAGCCTTACAAAACTCCATGATGTTGACGCCTCGTTGCGAGAGCGCCGGTCCTACTGGTGGAGAAGGATTAGCCTGACCGGCAGGCAGGTGCAACTTTATGTATCCCAAAATCTTCTTGGCCATAATTATCCAATTAAAAATTAAATTTCCGTATTATGACGTACTTAGATCGGTAGTAACCTGGAGAAAGTCGAGTTCCACAGGAGTTGAACGGCCGAATATAGAAACCATTACCTTTAGCTTGCGCTTCTCGAGGTTGACCTCCTTGATGAAACCGGTAAAATCCTTGAAGGGCCCGTCGATGACCTTTATGGCGTCATCGGTCTGGAAGGGGACTTCGACGGTTTCTTTATTGCGCACCTGGTCAACACGACCGAGGATTCTATCTATTTCAGCAGAACTCAATGGCGTTGGTTCGTTATTGGGACCAACGAAATTGATTACGCTGGGGGTGTTCAGGATCAGGTGTTTAATCTCCTTCGAAAGGTCAGTATTTAAAAGCATATAACCGGGGAAAAATACGCGCTTTTTTGATTTCTTCTTCCCGTTCTTCATTTCCACGATTTCTTCAGATGGGATGAGAACATCGGAGATCTGCTCGCGGATACCGAGACGATCGATCTCAGCATCTAAATAGTTTTTTATTTTCTGTTCCTGCCCAGTAAACACCTGGACGGTGTACCATTTCCTAGACACCAGTGAATTCTCTCTATTAGAGGATTAGTCCTAAAAGATTACTAAGTCCCGTGTCAACGCTGAAAACAAAGATAGCCAGAATTAGAGAGAGCACGATGACAATCACGGTAGATTCAGAAAGCTCGTCCCTCGCAGGCCAGCTCACTTTCGACATTTCCGTCTGAACGTCTTTCAGGTAGTTTTTGAATTTCTTAAGCATTTTAAAATCGCTATACTTTGCAGGCCAGGAGGGATTCGAACCCCCAACACCCGGTTTTGGAGACCGGTGCTCTAACCGTTCGAGCTACTGGCCTGGGTATCTCTACCGGGTTTCTTTATGCACTGTATGGGCGTTGCAAAAAGGGCAATACTTCTTGTATTCCACCCGACCGGGCTGAGTCCGTTTATTCTTGGTAGTCGAATAATTACGCCGCTTGCATTCTCCGCAAGCGAGAGTTATGATTTCTCGTGGCATGTTTTAACCTGAGAGCAGCTTATTCTAAAATCTTAGTTACGGCGCCGGCGCCGATGGTGCGGCCGCCTTCACGGATGGCGAAGCGCAGGCCTTCTTCCATAGCGATCGGACTGATCAACT
>CBDUWK010000435.1:0-2689 GCA_965370905.1 uncultured bacterium
AGAGAGGTGCAGAATTTATACGCGTATATAGGTGGCGGTTTAGTGTTTACTTACTCCTGGTGGGAATCGCAAAATAATCCCCCAGCCTCTCTATATCCGGAGCTTTACAACAGTTCTAATAGTGAACTCGCCCAGGGATTTCATTTTGTCGGCGGAGGCGAATGGGAATTTTCACCGCGTGTCGATGGACTGATTGAATTCAAATGGGCTATTGATTACATAGGATTTTTCATTGGGGCCGTGTATAAATTTCGAAATTAGGGCTGCTTAATTTTAAACATGATGAGTGTCCTTCAACAGATCAATTCCTAAATCAACGATTACCTTGTCCCAAAGCCTTTCCAACCTGTTTCTGAACCTGTTCACGCTGACGTATTAAGCCTGCCATGTCTAAAGCTTCTATGTCGAGAACCGAACCGGTCCCTAAAATCTGCAACTTTCCTTCTATTTCCGTACCAAACACTTCCTTTGCCAACTGATTTTCTTCATGAAGATTAACGAGCCGTTTAGTCAGATCATCAACAGCCTTCTTCTCCTTCTCAACGTTCTGTGTAAGATCTTCCTGATTTCGCCGCAAACCTTCAACTTCGGCTCGGTACGACTTAATAACTAAATCAGACGAGCGCAGTACTTCGGTAATTTCATCAAGGTCGATTTCGCCCAGCGCTATTTGCCTGAGCACAGCCGTGGTGGCTAACTTTTCCATATGTCCCTCCGGATATTATATTGTCTGTAAATATTCTTACATCTCCTATTGCCAAAAGCCCAGCTGGCAAAAGTTTATTCTATCGCTTGGTTTTATTAGTGTTGCTTGTTTTCCAAATCCAATCAAATGTGCAAAAAACATTTTTTCCATTTAGCGCTTGACTTGTTCTTAATAATGTATTATATTAAGCGCGTAAATGAATGTCACCGTCAACCCTTCCCCCCAGGGGTTGACGATTTCGCCCCACTGCTGTTCCCCCCATGGTAGTGGGGCTTCTTACTCACTCGTCAGGATCGCAAGAGACGATTTGAATTTGATAGGAATACGGGATGGCTGAGAAGGGTTCGAGCAGAATGAAGACCGGAGGCATGGGTATGTAATCTCTCACCGGACTCGGATTTAAGCCTCTGTAAACCGGGCAGTGGTTATTTAAATAGCAGTTATCCTCATAGCAGACAGGCCATTCATCTCTCGATAAACTACAGGGGGTTTTTCCATTATTGCAATTTTCTGTTTGGTGGGAAGGCATGACAAGTGACCTCAGGGTTTGTGGTTATTTACGGCGGAAGTAAAAACATTAAAAGCAAAATGTGGTATAACTACAACAGTCTATATATAATATACAACAAATTTTGGTAGATTGTCAACTATTTTCTTCATTTTTTCTCAGATATTGCTTGACTTATTCTTTAATTCTGCTTATATTATGCGAAATTAAGGCTAACGCCATAGTAAATATCGGGAATAATCCCATGAATGTCGGTAAAAGTATCCGCAACGCTCGCCTGAAGGTTGGGTTGAGTCAGGAGGAACTGTCCGTCCGAGCGGGAATCAATCGCACCTACCTATCCCAATTGGAAAACAGCCGCAGTTCACCAACTTTGGAAGTTCTGGAGAGAATAGCGCAGGCGCTGGATGTAGGTGCGGCTGCGCTTATTGCTGAAACACCCACCGCCCGGGAACCGGAACCCCATTATGAAATCGACCTCGGTGGTGACATCTACCCAGGGCTTCAGGAATTCCTGGATGATGAACGAACCCGCCTGCTCATGAACCCTTCACCTGAGGAGATAGAGGTACTCAGAAGCATCCGTTTTCTCGACCGGTTTCGCCCTTCAAAGCAGTTTTTTATAGACGTTCTGTTCGAATACAGGCGTAACAAAGGCGATGGAAACGATGTGGATTCGTAAACTCACTACGCGCCATGAGTTTCCTCGATGATCTTGCTGAGGCGCACGGCGTCCCCTACAGATTTGCTGCTATTTCCGAGGGCCACCGGTCTTATCTCATCGACAGGACGGTTGTTTTAAACGAGACCTTGACCCCGGAACGTGCTAATTGGGCGTATTGTCACGAATTAGCCCACCTGAAATTGGAACACCCCCACAATCCCCCCTTAAATGCAGCTGAAGAGCGCGAACAGGAAAATGAGGCTAACCTGTTGGCTTCGGAGCTTATCCTTCCCGATTCACAATTCGCAGGAGTATCACATCAATCCCTGTCAGAATTGAAAGTTCTCTTTCCTCATGCCAGCCATGAAGTTATCGGCAGGCGTAGATTGAACTACCGTCCAGGCCTGTTGACCATATACGACAACAGGGACATGACCGCGCGTTTAGCTCCGGATGGCTGGAGTTGTCCCACAAGGCTATTCCCCATAGAGTTCAAAGCCCTTGAAGCATGTTCGAAATCGAGGAGTGCGGTTAATTTTTCGGAAGGGAATATGAGGATCGAAGCGACTTTCGTCGATGAAGGCAGAGGAGTGGAGAGGGTGATTCTTTTTATGGAAGGGGAGGAAACCTAAACTTAAATCACCGAACCAATGCGGTTATAGTGATTTTCGAAAGTAATTTCCAGCATTGTCAGTCAGGCAAGTCCGAAGTTCCGTAGGACTCCCATGGAGACTCCTATGGAGAATCCAAAGCCCCACAATAAATTGTGGGGCTCAAACTTACCAAGATCACTGAAGTGATCATCACACAC
>CBDUWK010000436.1:0-2671 GCA_965370905.1 uncultured bacterium
CAGTCAGAAAACGTCCCGCGATGTATATCGGCGACGTGTCCAATCGTGGTCTGCACCATCTGGTCTACGAGGTGGTCGATAACTCTATCGACGAAGCTATGGCTGGGTTCTGCACTCAGATTGAAGTGATCCTGCATCCGGACGGCTCCGCCGAGATCGTAGATAACGGCCGTGGTGTTCCCGTAGATCAACACAAAACAGAGAAGAAATCGGCGCTTGAAGTCGTAATGACCATGCTTCACGCCGGGGGGAAGTTCGATAAGCAAACCTATAAGGTCTCCGGAGGTCTGCACGGCGTCGGTGTATCGGTCGTGAACGGTCTATCGGAATGGTGCTGGGTTGAGGTAGCCCGCGATAAGAAACTGTACCGCCAGGAGTACAAGAAGGGAAAAGCAGTCACCAAGGTCGAGGAAATCGGCAAGTCGAAAATATCCGGCACACGCGTGCGCTTTATGCCTGATCACGAGATATTCCAGGTTGACAGGTTCAGCTTCGAAACGCTCTCTACCAGGTTACGGGAACTGGCGTTCTTAAACAGCGGGTTAAAGATCATTGCGCGAGATATTCGCACCGAAGAAGTACGGGAACTGGAATTCCTGTATAAAGGTGGCCTGGCAGAGTTTGTAGCCTACCTTGACGAAGACCGGCATGCACTTCATCCGAATCCTATCGTTATCAATGGCGAACGCGATGGCGTGATGGTGGACGTAGCGCTGGAATACAACGATTCCTATTCGGAAAACATTTTTACCTACGTCAACAACATATTCACCTTAGAAGGTGGTAGTCACCTGTCGGGGTTCAAAGCAGCGATCACCAGGACTTTGAATTATTACGCTACTAAAAATAACCTATTCAAAAACGGCAGAATAAAGAACGAAAAGTTCAACTTGAGCGGCGAAGACACTCGCGAGGGGCTCACGACAGTAATCTCAGTCAAAGTGCCGGACCCGCAGTTTGAAGGGCAGACCAAGACGCGGTTGGGCAATTCGGAAGTGAAGGGTATCGTCGAATCCATAGTGGGGGAAGCGTTAGCGGAATTCCTCGATGAGCGTCCGGGTATTGCGAGGCGAATCATAGACAAATGCACTGCCTCGGCGAGGGCTCGGGACGCTGCACGTAAGGCGAGAGAATTAGTGCGGCGCAAAGGCGCTTTGGAGTCTGGATCACTGCCGGGCAAGCTGGCGGATTGTTCTATAAACGATCCCGAGCACTGCGAGTTGTTCATCGTTGAGGGTGATTCCGCAGGAGGATCTGCTAAACAGGGGCGCGATAGGCGGTTCCAGGCGATTCTACCGTTACGAGGGAAGATATTGAATGTCGAGAAAGCACGCATTGATAAAATTCTCTCCAATGAAGAGATCCGTACGATTATATCGGCGATTGGAACGGGAATAGGTGGAGAAGAGGTGCCTGAGTTTGGAGAGAACGGCGAAAACATGGAAAATGGTGATAATGGCAACGGCAACTTCAAGATGACAAACCTGCGTTATGGCAAAGTTATCATCATGACTGACGCAGATGTGGACGGATCTCACATCCGCACCTTATTGCTGACATTCTTTTTCCGCCACATGAGAGAGTTAGTTGTACACGGACACATTTTCATCGCACAACCTCCACTGTACCGGATTCGCAAGGGGAAACAGGAATATTACGCCTACGACGAGAAGGAACAAGTGGATACAATTAATCGACTGGGTGGGATGAAGGGATTGCAACTTCAACGTTACAAGGGATTAGGAGAGATGAATCCTGATCAGCTTTGGGCTACGACCATGGATCCGGAACGACGCACAGTGATGAAGGTAGAGCTTTCAGATGCAGTAGCCGCTGACAAGATGTTTCAGACATTGATGGGTGATAGGGTTGAGCCTCGCCGCGCATTCATTGAAGAAAATGCTCGATACGTACGAAATCTCGACGTATAAATAGATTCTTAGAATCCGCAGAAAATCAACTAATTAACAACTTGTGACTGCAATCACAACAACGTCGATCGAAATACTATTGATTAATAGGTGGAGGATTACGCCTATACCATTTGATGTTTAGACGACTTGTACTACCGCGTTCACCGGGGCGGGAACGTTGGGTCAGGTGTTCTATCGGGAGGGAAAAGGATGTCTGTGTTGGTTTTCGTAGATGAAAGCCGTTGGGATCGCCCCGAAAAGAAAGACTATTTCGCCACGATTGCCGGAGTTGCCATCGAAGAATACTCCCTTGCGGACTTCACACGTAAGCTGATGGGGTTAAAGGGGAGATTTTTCAAGAGGTCAGAGATCGGGAGCTTTCCATTACGCGGACGGTTACTTCTGAGCAATCGTGCGCAGGCAAGTTACCGCAAACAGGAATTCGTGCGTGAACTGTTCAGCTTGTGCCGCCTGCACCAGATCGTAACATTTTCAACTACACGAAAATGTTCACTCCACCAGGTTAAGCCAGAATTCGCTGAATTCATAAAGGATTTTCAGAGAGGTTCGATCACAAATTCGGATAGATTCACCGAGAAACAGATATCGATTCTGCTGGCTTACCTTATGGAGAGGGTAAATTCCTATGTACTGGAAAATCATCCTGGTCAGCAAGCCAAGCTGGTATTTAAGAGTACAGGTGAGCAGAGGGATTCAGTACGTTGCACAAGCGTGATGAATTTCATCTACAACACCAC
>CBDUWK010000437.1:0-2666 GCA_965370905.1 uncultured bacterium
CGATGCTGACCAACTACATATACGGTCTGGGCGGCAAACCGATTGAACCTGAGCATATCATGATCGCCTTCAATGAACTGCAAGATGCAGTCAAAACCGGCACACCGAAACGGAGAATAGGTTTCCTGAACCTGAAGGAAGACTATGCCCCGGCAGTTTAATATCAGGTTGAACAAACTCATCGAAAATTAGAAACTGGAGATAAAATGGCAAAACTGAAGGACTTAGCTTTAAGACCGGAGAGACTGTCCGGCGGACACCGCCTCTGTCCCGGCTGCGCCGCGCCGATGATAGCGCGTCTGGCGCTGCGTTCAACCGACGCTCATCTGGTTGTGGGCGCCTCTACCGGCTGCCTTGAAGTATCCACCACGATATACCCTTACTCTGCATGGAAGTGCAGCTTTATCCACAACGCTTTCGAGAACGTCGCCGCCACCATTTCGGGCGTGGAAGCGGCATATCGAGTGCTGAAGAAACGCGGTAAGATAAAGGATGATTTTAAATTCATCGCCTTCGGAGGCGACGGCGGCACCTATGACATCGGTTTGCAGTCACTATCCGGAGCGATGGAGCGCGGTCATAACATGGTCTATATATGCTATGACAATGAAGCGTATCAGAACACTGGCAACCAGCGTTCTTCTTCCACTCCGATGGGATCTAATACCAGTACGACGCCGGTAGGAACAAAATCATATGGCAGAGTCGGCAAGCGCAAGGATCTGACTGCCATCATGGCGGCGCATCATATACCTTATGTTGCTCAGGCTGGTCCGCATCACTGGAAGGATTTAAGCCGCAAATTCGAGCGTGCTTTAGAGGTCGATGGTCCCGCTTTTATCAACGTGCTGTCGCCCTGCGTGCCCGGATGGAAATATGACGCTAAAGACACCTTCAATATTTCTCGTCTGGCGGCTCAGACCTGCTTCTGGCCCATGTATGAAGTTGACAACGGCGTCTGGAAATTGAACTTCAAGCCGAAAGAAAAACTGCCGATTGAAGAATTTCTGAAGACGCAGGGACGTTTCCGCCACCTGTTCCGCCCTGAAAACAAGCATGTAATAGAGAAACTTCAACAGGAAGTTGATGAGCAGTGGGAGCGTCTTCTATTTCTCTGTGGAAAAAAATAAACTGAAGAGACAGAGTTTCTGATAAACAAGAAATTAAGCCACATGAAGCTGATAACTCTGCCGAACATATTGACCGGATCGCGTTTAGTTCTGGTTCCCATAATCATATTCATGATATTGTCGGACCGGATGGTAATGCAATTCATGGGAACCGTATTGTTCATTGTGGCGGCCATCACCGATCATATGGACGGAAAGATTGCCCGCAGCAGGAAACAGGTGACGCAGTTCGGTAAATTCGCAGATCCTTTAGCAGATAAACTCCTGACGCTCTCTGTATTTGTAGCCATAGTGCTGCGGGATGAATTCGCGGCGGTAGCTACCTACATGGCGGTTTGGGTCGCCATAATTGCGATCAGAGAGATCGGTATTACAGGATTGCGTATTTGGGCAATCGTGAAGGGTACTCCGGTTATCACCAGTATATGGGGGAAAGCGAAAACAACGGCGCAGCTCTTCACCATAATTTTCACGCTTGTAGTACTGAATTTCAGGCAGATAACGTTGCAAATACCTGAGATCGCGGCCTACTATCCGGGCGATCAGGTATTGATTTATATCGTCCATACGCTCATCATTATCTGCATGGTGGTAACCGTAATCTCAGGAATACTCTACTTAAACAGCAACCGCTTTGAATCCAAGAATACCACCGTCTGATCATTCTTCATTTAACATTTCCGGAATCCTGCCTTGAATTTCCTCGTAAAGTCGATCGGCAGTGGGTTTGGGTCGGGCTACTTCCCGGTGGCGTCGGGTACAGCCGGCAGTTTAGTAGCTCTCATAATATGGTTTGCCCTTCCGGAAATGAGCGCTCCTGTTCAAATTGCACTCATTGCCCTTACTTTCTTGATCGGGGTACCAATTTGCACTTCTATGGAAAGACATTACGGCGAAGATCCCAGTCAAGCTGTCTGGGACGAATTCGTGGGGCAGTGGACCGCACTATTCCTCCTGCCCAAAACTTTTCCGGTACTTATAGCGTCTTTTCTGATCTTTCGAGCTCTCGACATATGGAAACCCTGGCCCGCCATGGATTCACAGAAGCTGAAAGGCGGTCTTGGTGTGATGATTGACGATCTGATAGTAGGGGTTTATACGGCAGGAGTGTTACATTTGGGCTTGGCTTTGTTGTGAAACATAGGGAAGGAAGCCAGAACGACTGATAAAACACATTAATTTCCAAACAGATTGATATTCTACCTCGTCCTAATTATGAGATTACTAAATGATTATGAGAACGAGGTTTCTTTATGCATAGAGGCGAAGACCACCGTTTAGGATATGATGAAATGCTCGGTTTTATTTTCCTGGCGGTACTATCACTACTGTTTTTCTTCCCGATCATTAGCTAAAAGCTAAGAGATATGGATTGTATTTTTTGCTGTGTTTACACCTTAGAGAATAGATTCACATAATTTAAATAACGCCATGCTTAACCGCTTGGTTTTTTTGCTCTCTGACCCACGATAAGACAAATCCGAATTATTTAGGCATCACTCATCCATCACTCAACCTTTCTAAAGAAAATCCCTA
>CBDUWK010000438.1:0-2665 GCA_965370905.1 uncultured bacterium
ATGTCACTTTGAATAGAAGATAACTACAACGTTTAATGTAAGAAGAAAATGTTAGAAAAAGACATTGAGAACCTTATCGCTGAACACCCTGACGATATTTTTCCAGGAGAAGGTTTTAGACTCATTAGTCAGCAATATCCAATTGAGAGAAGAAGAATTGATGTTCTTTTCAAAGACAGATTGAATCGAAAAGTAATAATAGAAGTAAAAAGAGGTATTTTAAGTAGGGATGCATCCGGTCAGATTGCTGAATACTATGGGCTCCTAAAGAGTAAATATCCCGATGATTTTTACGAGATGATTTTATGCGCAAATGTTATCCCCAAGGAGAGACGATTATTCCTTGAGAATATAGGAATTGAATGTAAAGAACTCGGAATCTCAGCCATTTCTGAACTTGCAATAAAATATAACTATACGTTTCTTGATGACCGGACATCATTTAAAAGTGATTCTTCTTCGAAAACTGGAGATACTTCATCGTTAAATACTCCTACTGACAATGAGGATATTTCTGTATGGATATTTCAAGGAAATCCGCAGAGATACGATATTTTAAACGCGCTATCAGATAGTGATATAGGAAATAATATTCATTGGCTTGTTAACCAGCACAGAAAGAAGATTAAGAAAGGTCATATTGGGCTTATATGGATGTCAGGATCTGAAGCAGGCATATATGCATTGACACGAATTGAATCAGATCCATCTTTTAAGGCAGAATTCCCTGCAGAGAAGAAGTATTGGTTAGGAGCCTCAGAAAGAGAAAACGAAATTCGTGTTGAAATGACAATATTGAGAAGATTAATTAACAATCCGGTTTTAAAGAAGACGCTCGTAGGAATAGCTGGATTAGGTAATCTTTCTATTCTAAGGCATTTTCAAGGTACTAATTTTCCGATTAGAAATAGCGAATGGAAAATAATCTCTCAGTTCTTATAAAATAGAAGAAAATAGCTCAGGAGAAATCATCACCATTGCAACCGACTCCCTGCAGTCGGTTGCGCTTCCACCTCAGAATGAATTCTGAGGCTTAAGCCAGTCAAGATCACTGAAGTGATCATCTTGTTATTAATGTCTTTAGACATTTTGTTTAGTTTCAGCCCCTGACTTTAGTCAGGGGCAATAAATGTCAAGATAATTAGTTAACAGGCATAACGGGGCTCATTCAGTCCACTGCACAGCGGACGAAAAAAAAAGCATCCCACCCGAGCGGGACAGCAAAAAAATAAGTTGGAAATGAAGTCCTGTATGAGGCTATTAATTCCATCCATTGGAGATAAATCATGGTTATGGGAAGTTTGAAAGAGGAAGCTGAAGTTGCCGTTATAGGCGGTGGTCCCGGCGGTTACGTCGCCGCCATTCGTGCTGCTGATCTGGGTAAAGAAGTTGTTCTGATAGAGAAGCGCGATCGTTTGGGCGGTACCTGCCTGCTGGAAGGATGTATTCCTTCTAAAGTATTGATCAATGCCGTTGAAGTGGCTGGCGCGGCACGAGAAGCGGAAAAGCTGGGACTGTCTTTTAAGGATTTACAGTTCGATCTGGACAAGCTGCGCGGCTGGACTGATTCCGTGGTGGATAAACTCACCGGTGGCATCGACGGATTAATGAAACGTCGCGGAATTGAGGTAATCCGGGGAAAAGCGCGCTTCGAAAGTAACAAATCTCTTGCCATTGAAGGCGGTGAGGTCGCGGGAATAGACTTCAAGAACTGCATTATAGCGACCGGATCGCGGGTAAATCGCATTCCCGCGGCAGAAGGGAAGGATGTATGGACCTCAAATGAGGCGCTCAGGTTGCCCGAACTGCCGGAGCGATTTCTGGTGGTCGGCGGGGGATATATCGGTCTCGAATTGGGTTTGGTTTATGCTGGATTAGGCTCTAAAGTAACCGTAGTCGAGTTCAGTCCCCATCTCTTGCCCGGCGCGGATCACGACCTGGTCAATGTAATGGTAAAGCATTGTGAGCAGCGCTTTGATAAGATCATGTTTGATTCCAAAGTCGTCGGTATAGAGGAGACTTCCAGCGGTTATGCGGTTAGCGTAGAACATGAAGGCGAAACTATAAAACTCGAAACCGATCGTGTCATGACCGCAGTGGGCCGCAAACCCAACAGCGATAACATAGCTCTGGACAAAACTGACGTCGCTTTGAACGATCACGGGTTCATTATAGTTGACGAAACAGGCCAGACTAATGTTCCCGGTATTTACGCCATAGGAGACGTGGTTCCGGGACCGATGCTGGCTCACAAAGCCAGCCGCGAAGCTCATGTGGTTGCTGAAGTTATCGCGCAGAGAAAATCGGCATTTGATAACCGAGCTATCCCTGCTGTGGTCTTCACCGATCCGGAGATCGCGTGGTCGGGATTGACCGAGAGAGAGGCAACGGAAAAGAGTATTAAAGTAAACATCGGGCGTTTCCCCCTGCAAGCGTTGGGAAGAGCGCAGACTCTGGGCAGAGTTGACGGTTTGGTAAAAATTATATCCGAACCGGACTCTGGTCTGGTATTAGGCGTGGGTATGGTAGGGCCGCATGCTTCTGAACTGATAGCTGAGGGCACTCTGGCGATAGAGATGGGTGCAACCTTAGAAGACATTATCGTCACCATCCACCCCCACCCAACCCTTTCGGAAGCAAATATGGACTCTTCTGTATTAGCAGC
>CBDUWK010000439.1:0-2654 GCA_965370905.1 uncultured bacterium
CGTCATCCCAACATGAAGAGTTTCGGCCCGATTCTTGATAAAGTAGCTGAAATCGTTGACAGCCGTATGCGAAGGCTTCAGGAGATGCAGTCGGAAATTCCTCCGCACAAAAATGCAATTTTGACTGCATTAAATTTAGCAGATGAACTTGTGCGTGCGCGCGATCAACTCAAATGCTATCGGGAAGAAACAGCAGAGCTCAACCAGAATATTGCCGAGCGCAGCCGCAGATTATCAGAACTCTGCACGAAAGTTTAACTTACTGATGAAGAACTACTAACTATGAATAGAAATCCCCTGCGAGACGGCCTGTCTCGATTATAAAGAGCCAACACTAATTTAGAGGGAGCCTACCTCTCAAGCGCGTAATGCAGGCCTCAACCCAGTTATCTGGGACCCAATACGGGCAGTGGAAGTAAGAAACGCTTAGGGAGGCACCCAGTTATGGAGAAAATGGTTCTCTTTATAATCGCAGGCTGCTTGCGGGGATTTAATTTATATACCCCGAAAGGAAACTCGAATATGACGTTCAGTAGCTGCGAAACAGGATCGGGGTGCAAACCTTAGCTACATCCCCCGGTAATGCCAATGATACTGGGGAATTTTAGTTATATAACAGATGGTGATTTATGTTCTCAATAACTGCGATCAGTTTTGCGCTTTCCACAGCTCTTATTGGGATAGTAGTAGGATGGACACTCCGCTACCTCTCTGATCAGAAACGTATAGATTCGGCTAACAAGACGGCAGAAAGGATCTTAGAAGAGGCTGAAAAGGAAGCACAAACTATAAAAAAAGAAAAGCTACTCGAAGCTAAAAGTGAACAGTTGGAGTCAAGATCACGTTTCGAAAAAGAAACTGATGAAAAGCGTAGGAAGTTGGAAGCTTTTGAAAGAAAATTAACCGAGCATGAACATTCCTTAAAACATCGTCAAAGTGATATAGAAAGAAGCTCGAAAGAGCTGCAATCTGACCGAGATCGCTTAACTCATAAAGAGCTTGATCTAAATAAAAAGACCGAGCAATTGGATAAGCAGCTTCACGAAGCCAACGAGCAGCTTGAACGTATCGCCAGAATGACTGCAGAAGAAGCATTGGAACAACTCAAACTGAACCTCACCGAACGCGCCAGACAAGAAACCGCGGAACTGGTCAGTGAGATGCGCGAACAAGCTCGGCTGACCGCCAATCGTGAAGCAAAAGAGTTAATCGTGCAAGCCATTCAACGTTCGGCGGCAGAACACAGCGTAGAAACAACGGTCTCAGTGGTAAATCTTCCCAACGATGAGATAAAAGGAAGGATCATCGGTCGTGAAGGACGCAATATACGGGCATTCGAGAACGCGACAGGCGTCGAAATAATCGTAGATGATACTCCGGAATCGGTAGTCTTGTCGGGATTTGATCCATTTCGCCGGGAAATTGCCCGTTTAGCGCTGGAAAATTTGATGGCTGATGGGCGGATTCATCCGGGACGAATTGAGGAGATTGTCAAGAAATTCGAAAAGGAGATGAATGAGCAAATAATGCAAATTGGCGAGCAAGCCTGTCTTGACGTTGGCGTACATGGTCTTCACCCAGAGTTAGTTAAGCTTTTGGGTAAGTTGCACTATCGAACTTCATATGGACAAAACGTTTTGCAGCACTCTATCGAGGTTGCCTATCTGGCAGGATTAATGGCAGCAGAACTTGAAATGGATGGAAAGATTGCCAAACGTTCAGGCTTATTGCATGATGTAGGCAAAGCTATCGATCGATATACTGAAGGGACGCATACGTCGATAGGCGTGGATCTGGCTAAGAAATATCGCGAGAACAAAACGGTTCAGAACGCCATAGGTGCTCATCATGAAGATATTGAGGCGATTTCTCCGATCTCTGTCCTCGTTCAGGCGGCAGATGCGATTTCCAGTTCACGGCCTGGGGCTCGCAGAGAATCCTTGGAAGGTTATATTAAACGACTTGAGAGACTGGAAGAAGTTGCCACATCCTTTTCCGGAGTTTCCAAAACATTTGCCATTCAGGCTGGCAGAGAGATCCGTGTGATGGTAGAATCGGAAAAGGTTGACGATGTTAATTCAAGGCAATTAGCGGGGGAGATCGCACGAAAAATTCAGGAAGAGATGGAATATCCCGGACAAATTAAGGTAACGGTAATTCGCGAATTTCGTGCTGTGGAGTTCGCAAAATAGTAAACCATTTTTCAAACCAAATATTATGAACGTTCTCTTTATTGCGGATATCGTTGGCAAACCAGGTTTAGATATTACGGCCACTTTTCTCCCATCCCTCCTCAGGGAAAAAAAAGTGGACTTCTGCATTGCCAATGGAGAAAATGCTGCTGACGGTAAAGGAATTACTCCCCAAGAGTTTTACGCATACAGACAGTTAGGCGTCGATGTAGTTACCAGTGGCAATCACGTTTGGGACCTGAGTCAAGGTCGCAAACTCCTCTCAGAAGACGTCCCCTTGCTTCGACCATACAACTATCCATCTGAAAGTCCTGGAAGAGGTTCTGACGTTTATGAATCGGATAATGGGCTACTTGTCGCGGTTTTAAATTTGCAGGGACGCACCTTCATGTATCCTATTGACTGCCCTTTCAGATTAGGGAAGAGGGAATCTGAGAAGTTGCGCGAAAAAACTCCCCTCCT
>CBDUWK010000440.1:0-2644 GCA_965370905.1 uncultured bacterium
GCTCCGATACCACCTATTTTGAATTTGAAGAACTTAACGCTTTAGCTGGACAAAACTTACCGATAGATGAGTTTAACATAGCCGAAGAACCGCAAGCCACCGACCCCTACGAAGAATATGAATGGGCTTACCTGGACTGGGGGGACGTCAATTTATACGTCACCAATAACCTTCCGGTACCACTGGATACGTTATTCATTCGCTTAACCAATCAAAATCCACCTGGTATTATCATCCTGGAAACACTCATAGCCGATACCATCAATCCGGGTGAAACTGATTCCAGTACACATCCGCTTCCGGTCGGAGTGGAGATGGACAATATCTTCATAGTGGATATTTGGGGGCACTCGCCGGGATCCGGTAGCCCTGTACTGATTCCCGATGATAATAACATTACCGTTGAGATCGATCTGACCGATCTCGGCGTCAGCCGGGCTCTGGCACACTATCCCAACCAGACCTTCGAAGAAGATACCACTTATGTTCTGGAAGAGGAAGACATAGTCAGAAGGGCGATAGTCAGGGAAGGGGAAGCTACATATAACGCTACAAATTATTCCGAACTTATAAATGACGTTACCTTCATACTCTACGATTTTTACGACGCTGATGGTAACCATTATATAGACACTTTCAGACTGTTCCCGGGTGAGACCTACGATACCACAGGTTCGCTCCAAAACTACGAGTTCCGACCGGAAATAGAGAACACCACCAGAGCTCAGATGTTCGCGGATATACTGGATACAGAGGATCCTCTGTATCAGAACAACACGGGATTTGTAAACTTACATGAAGACGATATGATATATACCGAGCTGCACGTTTCAGAATTATACTTCAGCGAATTTGAGGGCTGTCTTACCGAGAGAACCATAGATATCGAACAAGATGCAGTCGTCTTTGAAGACATTCCCGAAATGCTGGAATATCTCCTGGTCGAGCAGGCCATGGTATATCTGGAGCTTTTTAACGTGATAGGAGCAGACATAGAAGTAGATATGACCTACTTTGCATACAAAGATGGAAGTTTAGCTGAGACCTTTCGCTTTGAACCACCTGTGCAAGTGCCGGCTGGAAGAGTTGAAAATCCGACTATATTGAGTGAAACCATTTTCGGATTAGAGGACATTGTAAATCTTATGCCGGATAGCCTGCTGCCGGTAGGAGAGGCACGCATTTCCGGTGAAATAGATGTAGCTGAATGGCAATGGATGGAAGGAATTTATTTGATCCAGGCTCCTTTATGGTTTGGGGTTCTGGATACCACCTCATATGAGCCTGAGATAACTGTAATTGACGATGGTTTCGAAAATCCACCGATCGAGGCGGTTCTCGAATTGTACCTGGAAAATCGTATACCTTTGAACGGGACAGCGGCTATTATCGCAAGCTATGATTCAGCACAGTTCGAAAACTATATTCCTGAGGGCGCCATTATAGATACATTCCTGTGCGCTGATTTACCGATACCGGATGTTGATATTGATGGATTTGTAATTTCGGCAGGAGAATCCACGTCGACAGCCTTCCTGAACGAGGAGCAGTTTGAAATGTTCTCGTCCGCAAATGAAGACGAACCGTTGTATATAAAAACGGAGATCACGCTCTACCCCACTCTGAATACGATAGTACGCGTTCGTACCAGCGATTATATCAAGGTCGGAGCTTCCGCCACACTTACGTTCGAGATCGATACCGGGAATGGGAATTAAGGTAATGAGGCATGAAGTGAGAAAGCTGCTATTCCTGATCATTTCTATGACACCTTTTGCACTCGCCATCGGTCAGACCGGCTACAGTGCACGCAGCATGGGTATGGCAGGTGCTTACCAGGGAATGGCTGCCGGTGCAGATGCTCCCTTCTGGAATCCAGCTAATTTAGCTATGCCCGGTTCACCCCGCCTGAGTGTGGATCTTCTGAATTTCGGAATCAGTGTGGGCAATAACAGATTCGATCTGAGCCTGATCAATGAATATTTCAGTAAATCTTATTTTGCAACTCATGATATGTGGGACGATCAGGCTAAGAAAGCTATCGTGGGTGAGATTTCCGAAGACGGCATCAGGCTTTTTAATCGAATGCATGCGACCGCATTAGCCCTCTCATTCGATAAGTACGCGGTCGCTATTAACGCTTTCGCTTATGTAGATGTAAAATTGCCGGAAGAGTTGGTAAAGATACCTCTCCAGGGATTAGGCCAGGAGCAGGAGGATCTCACTGACGTGGATGGTGAAGCGATCTTCGGGACGGAGATCACGTTTTCAGGCGCACAGGCATTTAAACTGAACACGGAGTGGCTGGATACAATCCGTGTGGGTGGCACCTTTAAATACCTTACAGGATATAACTATGCCGTCTTAAATGATGCTGGCGGCACTATTCTCTCAAATTCGGATTCAATCGCCATTGAGGGGACCTATAAGCTATATCATGTAAACCCTTCTGATGATAAGGGCAGCACCGGCCACGGCGTGGGGATAGACCTCGGCGCGGCTGCAGTGATCAACGAAAATTTGTCGGTAGGGTTCTCCATTCATAACGTTTTTGGAAGCATCAAATTTAAAGGGCGCGAAGAATATTGGGGCAGCTATTCCTTCCATGAACCCGGATTGAACCAGGACGAATTTGACAACTTGG
>CBDUWK010000441.1:0-2638 GCA_965370905.1 uncultured bacterium
TTTTAATCATCACTCTTGCCCTGCCGGCTTTAGCTCAGACCGACTACCACAAAACCGTCGTCACCCGCTGGGCTGGCCCCGGTGAGCCCTTAAGCTACGCAGAATATATCGCCGCCTATCCAGCTCAGCCTTTATCTTGGCGCGAGGTGGATCGCCGCATCACCGGCACGGACGAATTCGGTCCCGTCCTGGTCGTGGTGGAAGAATCCATCTATGCCCCTTTGTTGGATAAACTCAACCGTTACCTGGACGACCTCGCAGATGCCGGCTGGGAACCCATTATGGTGAGCATGTCAGGTGGAACAATCGAAGACCTCCGCACTATTCTGCAGGATTACTGGGACAGTGACGGTATCCTGGGCGCTACCCTGGTCGGAGACCTGCCCATGGCCTGGTTCGAACTGTACGAAGATTTCGACAATAACGGTATCCCTGACAATCCCTGGCAGGTGCAGTTCCCCTGCGACCTCTACTATATGGATCTCGATGGTTACTGGTTCGATGGCGACCTCGACGGAATTCTGGATACCCATATGATGGACTGGGAGCCAGACATCTTCATAGGCCAGTTGATCGCCTCTCCCCTCGGTGATGAAGTGGCACTGCTATCCAATTATTTCGATAAAAACCACGCCTTCCGCAGCGGTGAACTCTACCTTCCCGGAATCGGCCTCGCCTACATAGATGACGACTGGGCTGGCAGCTCCAGCCAGTGGGGGGGAGCTCTCGCTATGGCCACCGGTCTCGCCAATATCATCGCTGAAATAGACAGCACCACCGCCGCAGACTATCTTGATCGCCTCGATGACGGGTACTACGCAACCCTTTTATGTGCTCACTCTTCGCCCGAATTGCACCAGTTCACTGAACAGGGTGGATCCGTTCACAATAACGTCTTCAACTGGCAGATTGCAAACGCCGACGTGAACAGCTTCTTTTACAACTGCTTCAATTGTTCCGGCTGCCGCTATTCCGACCCCGGTTACATCGGCGGGTGGTACGTTTTCGGAGATACCTACGGGCAGGGCGCGCTTGGATCGACCAAGACCGGTTCGATGCTATATTTCGAAGATTACTACGGCGCAATTGAGGACGGTGAATGCGTCGGTGAAGCCTTCCGCCAGTGGTACGTCTTGCACGGCCGCGAACCTGGATCTTTGATGTGGGCCATGTCCTGGTTTTACGGCATGACCCATATCGGCGACGCCACTCTCTTCATGAAGGTCGGCGTCGAGATTGTGGACGTGCAGATAATTGATGATGGGACCTCCGGCAGCAGTGGTGACGGTGACGGCATCCCCGATGCCGGCGAAACTGTCGCCTTGAATCTAACCCTCCAGAATAACAATCCGCAAACTTATGAAGGTGTCTGGGTGAAGCTCTCCTGTACCAGCGGTCTGATTGAATGGCTCGCCGATTCGGTCTACGTGGGAACGCTTCCTTTTACCGGGACGACCCAGGCCGACGGTTTTCTCATCGGCATAGCTGAAGAAGCTCCCGACAACTGCAATCTGAACGTTTCCGCTCAGATACAGGATAACGCCACCGGTCTATGGGGAGATACCTTCGACTTTATCATTCGCGCTTCAGATCTCGTTCTTCTGAGCTATGAGATGACCGAATACCAGGGCAACGGTGATCCCTTCGCCGATCCCGGAGAGATTTTCTATGTTACCCTGCAGGTTAAAAACCAGGGTGGAGACGATTCCGAAGCATATACAGTCTATCTCCTCAGTGTCGGCGAAAACTACGTCCAACCCGGCACTGCGGTTACGGGAATCGAACCACTCGCACCCGGTGCTGCAGGATTCACCCAATCGGAGTTAGCGCTATCAATATCACCCGACTGCCCCCTCAGCTATGCGGAACCGGTAATGGTCTGCATCGGCAACATGGGCGTCAACGATTTCGAACCCCGCTTTCTCTTCCAGGTCGGAGATCAGCTCTCCTGGTCGGATGAAATTACCGATCCTGATGAAGCACTCGTGCATTACCAGATTGATCCCGCCTATTACGACCAGTGGCACATATCTTCCTTTAACACATATTCTGTACCCTATTCCATGAAATTCGGTGGATGGGAAACCGCTCCCTACTGGCCCATGAGCGACGGCGCGCTCGAGATCCCGCTCTTTAAGTTGGGCGATGGTGCCGAGCTGCATTTCAACCACGCCATGCTCGCTGAAGACGGCTATGACGGCGGAATTGTCGAGATTAACACCGGCTATGGCTGGGAGATATTAACTCCTGAAGGAGGTTACCCGGGTAATTCAGTCTCCAACGGTTCCTATCCCGGCGGCCCCTGCTACAACGGCGAATTCGATTGGGAGGAAGCCGTCTTCGATCTCTCCAGCTACGTTCCTTTTGCCCGCCTGCGCTTCCGTTTCGGTAGCGATGGCGGGGTGCATGGAGAAGGCTGGTACGTGGATGACTTAAGCCTCTCCGGAGATCTTCTGAGTGGTGTGAATGAGAATTCCCCCTCTTCAGTACCATCCAGGTTCAGTCTCGGTCAGAATTACCCCAACCCTTTCAATGCCGAAACCATCATCCCCTTCACGCTACCTGAGAAATCCCGTTTGAATATCTCCATCTACGATGTTTCCGGCCGTAAAGTAACCAAACTCTTCGATGGCTTCAA
>CBDUWK010000442.1:0-2636 GCA_965370905.1 uncultured bacterium
TGTCGCATGGTTTCGGCGTGGACTCTCTATTATGCGTGAAGAGAGACTCCTGCAAGCTGGGGTCTGTTACATGCGCGCGCTCGAGCTGGATCCGAAGCTGGCTGATGCGTGGCGCAGCTTAGGCGAAACTATTCTAAATTATCTCGAATCAGATAAGAACTCCCTTTTCATTCGCGAAAATCGTGTGGAGATCGTAACCGAAGCCAACGACTGTTTTGAGAGAGCGATAAAGCTAAACGGTGACATTCCCAACGCCCTTGAAGGAAGAGATAAATGCCACGATTTACTTCGAGGAAGCGTATTAAAACGTGTCCAACCACCCCTGTTTTCATTTCATTCCGGTGGGATCCTGGAAGAAGCCAAACGAGAAGTCGTCTCGCCATTTCTGAAGCCGGGAGATTACCGCCGTAAAAACTTCTCAATTATCCAAGATGATTGAAATCTTTTGCGATTTCGATGGTACCCTGACCAACAAAGATACCTTAGTCGTTCTGTTAGATAAATTCGCTGATTCAGATTGGTACGCCATAGAAGAGCGTGTTTTAGCAGGCGAGATCGATGAACGCGAATGCTTATGTTCTGAACTTGCGCTGCTCACGGCTCCTGATGAAGAGTTGATGAAAACTTTGGAAGAAGAGATCCGTCCGGCTGAAGGATTGGAAGATCTGGTACAACTAGTGCGGTTGGAGGGATGGCCGATGCGGGTTCTCTCAGGCGGACTCATTCGCTTCTCTGGAGCTCTATGGCAGAAATGGGGTTATGGCGATATTCCTTTATATGCCAACGACCACCGGAGGAACAATAGCGGGCATATTGAAGTAATCCCTGCGGGGACACCGAGAATTAGAGACCGCTGCAATCACTGCAAACGCTGGCATCTGGAAGAGGCAACAAAACGGGGATCGAAGGTGGTTTACATCGGCGATGGACTGACCGATTTTTGCCCTGCGGAAGTGGCAAACTTAAGCTATGCGAAGGGGAACTTACTAAAATATTTGCGAGAGAAAGGGTTTGAAGTAGTGGCTTTTGAAAGCTTGTCGGAAGTAGTAGAAGATTTAAAGACCGTAGCAGGAGGTAACTTTACTTCTTGAAAAAGTTTCTTAACCATCCTTTAATCCTCCCCCTGAAAGCCCGCAATTTCCGACTTTTATGGATCGGGCAGGTAATAGCCTGGACGGGCGATTCGATCTATCAGATCGGACTTTTATGGCTGATCCTGGAGATGACCGGATCGAAGTCTCTGGCAGGATACATAGCGGCGGTGGGATATTTGCCAGCGCTGCTTCTGGGCCTGTTTTTAGGTGCTTTGGTGGACATCGGCGACCGCCGCCGTTTGATGATGGGAGCGGATCTGCTGCGCGCTGTGGTATTATTATATATTCCCATTGCATTTGCTGGCGGTTGGCTTACCCCCTGGCAGTTAGCTGGCGCTGCTTTTTTCATATCTTCAGGTGCGGCTCTCTTCAATCCGGCGCGCGATGCCTCAGTGCCACACCTGGTGCCAAACGACTCGCTTTTAGCCGCAAATGCATTAGTGCAGACTTCGGCGTATACATCGCTTTTAATGGGTCCAATGGTTGCCGGCGGTATCCTGGCGCTGCTTAGTCTTACGGGTCTCTTCTACTTCAATGCTCTTGCCTATACTTTATCTCTCCTGACCATTTTTCTGCTGAAGCTACCCCCTATTTCGGAAGCACGATCGGTAACAAAACCGTTAAAATCTATCCTGGAGGCGTTAAGATTTACGATCAAGGAGAGATGGTCCGGACAGTTGCTGCTGCTGACAGCGCTGAATAATCTCTTCATAATGGGACCTGCAATCGTGGGAATTCCGATCATCGTGAGGGAGGAACTGCATTTAGGACCGCAGGCTTTTGCGGCTGCAATGGCATGTCATGGAGTTGGTATGTTGATCGGAGCGTTCCTGTTGGGATCATTCGGCAAATCTCTCCCCAAGGGAAAGGTGCTCCTGGCGGCAATAATATTCGACGGGGTAACCTTTATACCTATCTTCTGGGCGCCTGATATTTACTGGATGGGAGGAATCTTCCTGTTCCATTCCATTGGAATTCCGTTTATCATGGTGCCGCGCACGTCTCTGATTCAGGAAGGGATTCCAGACAACATGCAAGGACGATTCTTCGCGCTGGTGAATTTAGCCGTTGTGGGAATGATGGCGCTTTCGACTGCGATGACCGGAGTGGCGTCAGACTGGATAGGCGTGAGGATGGTGTTTGTAGTAATTGGTGTTGGCGGCGCGATTTGCGGAACGGCATGATTTGTCTTGAAGGAATTGAGGAAAAGAAAATAGGAATTATTATACTTTTTGCCAAGAACATACAAAGGGCGACCTATTGGGTCGCCCTTAAGATTTAGAGATATATATTCCCAGCCTATTTCATCAACACCATTTTTCCTATGGCTGAAAAATCGTCTGCTCGCAGGTGGTAGATGTAAATACCCGACGTCAGGTTCGAAGCGTCGAAATTCACTTCATGGAAACCTGCCTCGCGCCAGCCATCAACAATCCCGGCCACCTGGCGACCTGAAACGTCGTAAACGCTCAGGGTAATGCGTGCCGCCTCTGGTAATTCGTAGCCGATGGTCGTAGTCGGATTGAAAGGATTGGGGTGATT
>CBDUWK010000443.1:0-2617 GCA_965370905.1 uncultured bacterium
GGGGTCAGGGACGACCCCGACTACGGAGCACTTCACGCCCGGGAAGCACGAAGTCACCTTCGATGCAACCGGTCTGTCATCTGGGATTTATATTTATAGACTGCAAGCGGGAGATCACGTGGCCAGTGGGAAGATGGTTTTGATGAAGTAAGTAGGTAAAGACAAGGCAATTGTAGGGGCGATCCGTTTAATCTGCGAAAATCCGTGATTCAGACAAAAACAGAGGGCAGACGTCAGCCGTGTCGTCGACTCCCCGCACTCGAAGAAATGATGACCCTGCCGACTGCGGGGAGTCGTCAGCACTGCAATTTCACCGACAGTAGGAAGATGGTGTTGGTGAAGTAGCAATCAGCAGTAAGCAGTAAGCAATAAGCTAAGAGGCAGGATAAATTCCTGCCTCTTTATTTAGCGACAAATTTTCCATTATCGCTTGATTTCAGAAGATAAAGTGGCTATATTTAAAGTTTAATTTAAATATCATTTAGAAGTTAGCTTTAAATACGGAGTACATTTCGCCATGATGAAGACCATGCGCCAGAACATGAAGGGCATCTTATGGGTCCTGATTCTGGCCTTCATCGCCACCATTGTTTTCTCCTGGGGTATGGGAGGATTTAAGGGAGGCGGACCCCAGCAGGGCATCCTCGCAGTCATAAACGGAGTTGATATCACCGTAGATAAGTTCGAAGATCTAATTCAACAACGCTACCAATTCGAAAAAAACAAGCAGGAAGAGGATCTTAGTGACTATCAGGTCAAACAGATCAGAACAGAAGTATGGGACGAGTTGATTCGCAACATCCTGGTCGAGCAGGAAGTGGCGAAGCTGGGCATAAAGGTTTCTGATAAGGAAATAGCCTACATGGTGCAGCACAATCCTCCGGACTTCATACGTCAGAGCGAATACTTTCAGACTGAGGGCTTCTTCGACATGTCGAAGTACGAGGAATTTCTGCGCAATCCCGCCGCGGCGCGGGACCTGGTGCTGATTGAACAAAATTATCGCCAGAACCTGCCCAACCAGAAACTCCTGAACCGCATCCTCGCACTGGCGACCGTCACCGACCAGGAAGCATGGCAGAAATTCACCGACGATAATCTGACAGTTAAAGCGCGCTACGTCCTCTTCGATGCTGCTGATAGCGAAATTGACAGTGCGGTGATCACACAGAAACAGATCGGGAACTACTACTTCGCCCACAAAGAAGAGTATTCTATCCCGGAAAAACGCCGAATCATTTACACCATCTTCAAAGAGGAATCATCTGCCGCAGATTCTGCAGACGTACTGGATCTGGCAAATGAAATCATAAATGAGATCGAGAACGGCGCGGATTTCGCAGAACTGGCGAAGATCTACTCAGAGGACAGGTCAGGTGCGAACGGCGGCGACTTGGGCTGGTTTGAAAAGGGCCGGATGTTACCGGAATTTGAAGAAGTAGCTTTTGCTCTTGAGAAGGATGAGATTTCAGAGCCGGTTCTAAGTAAGTTTGGATATCATATCATCAAAAAGACCGGCAAGAAATGGGAAGATGGACAGGAGATGATACAGGCGAGCCATATACTCCTGAAAATCCAGCCTTCGGCGGATACGAGGGATTTGATCAGAAATACCGCCACCGGTTTTACAGATGAGATCAGGGAATCGGATTTTGCCACAGCTGTAGAAACATATCAGGTCGAAGTTGATACTTCCGATTATTTCGAACGCCGTGATGTGATACCCGGTCTGGGCAGAATGCCTGCAGCAGTGGATTTCATATTCAACAGTCCAGTCGGCGAGGCAGGACCGACGTATCCCGTTCGTGACGGGCTATTAGTGTTTAATATCCACGACTTACAGAAAGAGCGAACGCAGAAATTAAGCGAGGTTAAAAGTCAGGTATTCGCGGATTTGTATAAGGAAGCTCGTATAGAAGCGGCCAGACAGAAGACTGATGAATTCTATCAGGGACTGACAGATCCGGAACAATTTAAGAGTCTGGCCGAAGAAGCCGGTTATACGGTAAACGAAATCGACCGCGAATTCCGCTTCGACGCTTACGTCAGTGACGTCGGACGTGACTTGAACTTTACCGCGGCCGCATTGGCGCTCGAGGTTGGCGAGGTTTCCGCACCTGTGAAAGCGCAGAAGGGGTATTACCTCATTCAGTTAACCGAGAAGAGTGAATTGGATTCCACTGAATTCCTGGAAAAAAGCGAGGAACTGCGCAGCCAGCTTTTGACTGCAAAACAGAACCAATTCTACCAGAAGTGGATCGAAGCCACCAAAGAGAACGCCAAGATCGAAGATTACAGGTATCTGTATTACCGTGATTATTGATCGCCAGTTTATAATGAGAGAAATTAAGCCCGATGGAAGACCATCGGGCTTTTTATTGTCAGAATAATTCTTTTGGAGGCGGCTGGAGACCTTGGGCTAATAACCGGCGCTGAAGCACCGGTCTACGGAAAGAACAAGCCCCATGAATGGGGCTCCTCTGGATTCCCCCAAAGGGGGGCTACGCTCCGGAGCCTCGAAGGGACAGGCAAGTCCGGAATGATGACTAAACAAGGGGCTGCAGCCCCTTGCTCCCATCTATTTCACCACCACAACCCGCCGGAGGCGGGCAAGCCC
>CBDUWK010000444.1:0-2592 GCA_965370905.1 uncultured bacterium
GAAGTGGGAGGGAAGAACGGTCGCTTCGCCCTCTACCTATGCAACCTGGGCGCAACCACTCCGCCGGAGAACGTCCGGGCGGCAGTTGAAGCCGTTATGATGGCTACATAACTCATCCGCCAGATTTCATTAGAGTCTCAGTACTCAAGAACTCAATACCCCTGAATTTTAAAACCTGGAAAATGTCGATACTATACCCTTTACCACGGACAGCTTCGGCGTTCCATTGACGATCTTGGACCTTTCAAAGCGCTTATGCTCCATGACGAAACCCGCACCGCCGGGCCAGGAGAATTTCAGATCATAAAGCCGGGCGAATAATCCACCGTGAGTTGGGGTTTTCACCTCAATGAAGAGCCTAATGGTTCAACGTGTCTATTTGGGAAATGGCTTGCTGATTGTTATCCGACTTTCCACAAGACGCGGTTTTTCGCCTTTTCCTTGAGCCGGGTGCATTCATCATGGAGCGCAATATGCTAATGTGCATTAAAGAACAGGCAGAGGCATCCGCTCAGGATTTCTTTCTCCCAGCCTCAACTTGTTCGAAAAACTCATCGTTAAGCGTTTCGGAGAGAACAATCCCACCCGCCTCTTCCAGGCGCATTCGCACATCTTCAAACCACCTTTGCTCAACGACAGCCAATATCACCGAGGTGCCAGGTTGGAGAGCTTCGCCAATCTCTGTCAAACGCTCATCTGGGATGCCCGCATCGATCTTCTTCGCTGTAATACCTCCCACCACGGCACCAGCAGCCCCACCGACGGCAGCTCCGATGGGCCCAGCGATCAGACCGACGATTGCTCCCACAACACCTCCATAAACCGCGCCTTTCCCACCGCTCATATCAGCCGTTTCCTTGATATGAATCTTATTCTCTTCGTCTCTATTAACAATGGCTACATCCTTAAATTCTATCAACCTGCCCCTCTTGTCCATCTTGAGGTCCATTAGGGCTTGGTCAGCGACCTTTTCATCCTCAAATGAAGCCAGGATCAGTGTTGCCGGTTCTTTGCTCATTTTCGTTCCTCCAGAAACTTGAAACTCTATAGACTTGGTTATTCCTAAAGTCATGGTTTTTGATTAAGTATATTCTTTGACGCAACGCTTAATTTATTTTACTATATGTGGACTTGCGGAACGCAAAGGAGAAAAACAACCACGAGAGATGGTGAAGAAACAAGTTCTTCTTTAGTAAATTACTGATAGTCAGATTGGGGCAGATCGCTAACCTCATGCTGATGCTGCGGTGGACACTGATGGCGAATTTCTCGCATAGTAAAATCTTTAAGCAATAAATCGGATCAAAGTTGTGTCAAGAGGTGATGTGCGTTATGACGGGATATTCCTTTTCAAAGGTGTTCAACCCTAAGTCCGGCTGGTATCGCGGTGACTTTCATGTCCATACGAACGCGTCTATAGATGGGGAATATTCACCGACTGCGGTGGCTAAATTAGCCAGGACGGAAGGGCTGGATTTCATCACGATCACCGATCACAATACTATCGCCGGGTTTTCAGAACTGGATGAGAACCTGGATTTTCCGATCATTCCTGGGATTGAGGTCACCTTGACAGGGGACACTTCAACGTCTTTGGTATGGGGGAATGGCGCCACTGGATGGAAGGTATCTGCGTAAGCGGGAAGGCCGTACCACTGCCAGTCAGGTATCGGACGGTGACCGAGTTGATGCGCCAAACTGCAAAGGAAGGGCTCTTGAACTCGCTTAATCACCCTCTTCTCCACCCCTGGGAATGGCAATACAAAGACACCAATCTGCGCTATGTTCACTTTGTTGAGCTCTGGAACGATCTATTCTGGCCAGATAATTTCTACGCCAATCCCAAGACGGTCGAGTTATGGACTGACTGGCTCAACGCTGGTTATCGTGTAACAGCCATCGGCGGCAGTGATTATCATTATCCACCTAAACCGAAGAAGGGTCTGCCTGGTGAGCGCTTGGGGCAGCCCACCACCTACGTGTATGCCGAGGAACTTTCTGTCGCTGCTATTCTGGAGGGGTTGCGACGGCGGCGAGCCTACGTTAGCAGTGGTCCGCGAGTGGTCTTTCAGGCAGCAATCGGCGGCACAACCTATATGATTGGTGATGATCTGGGGGAACAAAGCGGTGGAATCGAGTTCACAGTCACCATATCAAATCAACCAAAAGGAATCCTTGCTCAGCTCGTAAATAATGGCAAGATCATCGCAAAAGAGCGGTTGAACGGGAAAGGGACCAGCGTGCAGTTTCATGACCAGGTCAATCCGGCGCGTTCGGACTGGTACCGGCTTGAAGTGCTGGACACGAAAGGGCAAGCGTTGGCGATCACCAACCCGATCTTTGTTAATTCCCGCGAAAGAGCTGCCCCATACTTTTGGGACGGCTCCAATATTTAGTTGAAGTAATTTGCTGCCCATAAAGCTGCACCGATGACACCGGCATCATCACCAAGTTGAGCCTGTATAACCTTGACCTGTTCAACCGGCATGACGCGGACACGTTCATGAATGGTTCTGCGGATTGGCGCCAGAATCGGTTCACCAATCCGGGAGACACCACCAGCAATCACGATTTTACGCGGGCCAATCGAAG
>CBDUWK010000445.1:0-2573 GCA_965370905.1 uncultured bacterium
CATCCCAGAAGGCTGCGATCATACCGTTGGGCCCCAAACTTGAGGGAATGGGCCAATTACGGAAGTTAGCGAAAGAAACGTTTGCCCAGGTAGAAATCCAGCCGTTGCTGCAGACTGTAATTTCATCGACGTCCTCGCCATAATAGCGGAAAGTAAAGGGCAGAGGTATGTTTACTGACATGTCATCTTCTTCATATAGATCTATAATCGGGAGTTGAGCTCCGGAACCTCCATATGCCGGATCGAGTTCCACCCAGTCGAATACAGGGGCTTGTGCATAATTTACGTCTGTGTTATCGAAGCAGTAATATCCATACTCATCCGGCCCCTGAGGATCGGTAAGAGATTTCAGGCCGAGCGGAATTGTGATTATTTCCGTCTGGGTGACTCCTGCAGAGCTGGTGAATATTACTTCCAAATCAACTTCATAACCAGGGGGAGACGTGTTAGGGGCAGTTAGATTGAATGGATCGGTGGAACAGGAGGCTGAAGCGCGCGGGTTGACCGTACCAAAACTGGCCTGATTGTCATTGACCGTTACGAAGGGGTTAAGCGATGAAATTGTAGCTGTCAGGGAGGATGCGGCTTTATCACCGTCGTTCCTTACCGTTAGAATGAAGTCTGCAGTTTCTCCCGGAGTTAAAAGGGTATCACTTCCTTCAGGAATGGCTGAGGTTATGCTCATATCGTATGATACCACTTCGATATCAATGCCGCCCAGCCAGGAACCCTGATCCGAGGAGGTTGCCAGGTCAAAATGAACCACATACCCGTGCGGACAATCCAAAGCGACAGCGAGGTCTAAATCATCGTAACTTGTTCCAGTAGCTCCTGGAGCCAGGTCGGAGAAAGTTTCGAAGTTGTCTCCAATTGTGGCAAAATCGCCGTTTGAGGTACAGGTTACATTGACGTTAGTGGCGGTAGTCGAAGCACCAAAGTTTTTAAATATCAGCGGAATTTCTACGTTTTCACCTGGGTTTAAGGTACCATCATTGTTCCCAGAACTGCTGCCATTGGAATCATCGTCGATGATGTGATCGAGATAACCAACGACTACATCGCCCTGAACAACGTCAACTGAATCCACTATCGGATAGAAATTCTGCTTGGTGATGGTTACTTTTACGTTGCCCGGATTGGAAACGTTCAATGGAAGGGTGGCATTTCCGCCTATATCTGTATATACAACTTCCTGCAGTTCGTTCTCCTTATACAGACATACCAGGGCATCCTCCAACGGCCCCACACCGGATTCCACAACATTGAAGGTCATCGAGTTTTGTCCCCAGGATATCGTATTGGGAATTTCGCAGTTCATATATTGAATTGCCTGGGTGAAGAGTTCAGTTCCGGGATCGCCTGCCAGAGCAGCCCATTTTGAGAAGTTAGAGACCGATCCGGGATCTGTTATATGATAGCCGTTATAGAGCTGCTGTTTTCCGTTAACCAAGGCAAGCCCTGGGCGCGGTACTCCCATATCGAAAACGCAGTCATACATTCCGTTTGAAATGGAGTTGAGATATTTGGTATGCGTGCTTGAAGTCGCAGTACCGACGCAACCGATAGAACCTGTTGGGGCTGTGGGTGTTCCTACGTTGGAAAATCGTTCCATCCTCGATTCACTACCGCTGAATCCGCCCGTTCCACAAGTCAGAATTGCTACAAAAGGCAGCATAAACACATTCGTTAGATTGCTAATGTTTGACGTTCCAAAACCCTCCATTCCGAGCCAACCGCGGTAGTTAACGTAAAGGGCGCCATCATTGATGCCATTAGTCAGTGTGGAGACAACAGAACCAGACATCCAGTACCAAAACGTATCGATACTGGTATATTCACGCCAGACCATCCTGGTTTTAATATAGCGATTCACCTGCACAGTAGACAAACCTGATGATGCTGATCCTGCCACAAGCACACCCTGATGATACCAGTCATCATTTGCTACGAAGGGCATTTTCTCATAGAAGAGGATTTTATTGCGCATGACCTGGGTATGGTACTGACTCTGAGCAGGGAAACGACCAATCGCCACATCGGCGAGAATATCAGTGCCGTCCAGTTGCGTATAGGGGTGGTCGAGTCCATAAGATTCATAGGCTGGTAAAGTATAGGAACCGCCGGTATCGCCCCAGAGCAGAACGTATTCGGGAGGAATAGCCCAGTTATTATAAGCGGATTGGAGGATATTCTTGATGGTTGTTGTCGAGGCGCCGGGCGAGAAGTTCTCCATGACGACGGTGTGTCCTTTGCGCATCTTCCAATCTATCAAGGGCTGCAGATCGTTTATCAAGGTCTGGTTGTTTACACAGATAATTAGGTAGGAACCCATGGGAATGATTTCCAGGTCAAGCTCGTCTAAATTCATGACCGATGAAGACAAGACACTGTAATAATCACGCGATATAGGTCTCATCTCGCGTTGTGGTGTGTTGCGCTGATCAGTTCCCTCGAAATGGACTGTTACCCGGAAACGATGGCTGACCAGTAAATCTCTGGTAACAGGATTATAACGCACTGGATTTATGCGAATGGGCGCTACACGTAAACCTCTCATTAGAGCGGGTTCACCG
>CBDUWK010000446.1:0-2572 GCA_965370905.1 uncultured bacterium
CAGGTCATTTAGATTTCAATTACCGGAACAATTCACCTGATACGCTCAAAGAGTTGCGATTTCATGCTCACTATAATTCATTCCAACCCGGAAGTCCTGCACACAGGCGTTGGCATGATAGAGGAAGCCGGAGGATCGAGAATGCGCCAGAAGAGGATTACGGCAGTCTGATCGTTAGTGAAATAAGGGATGGGAAGGGGCGTTTGCTCCGGTCGGAATTCAATTATTCTATATTCGAGGTGCAGTTAGCCAAACCATTGCTGCCTGGCAGCGAAGTAGAACTTTCGATGGATTTCGAGAGCTATATACCGGGTCGCAGTGTGGCGTATCGCTCCGCATTTGCCCACGGACAGTTGAAATGCGCGCACTGGTATCCCCAGGTATGCGTATACGATCATGTCATGGGTTGGGTTGACAATCAGTACCAGGGAACCGGCGAAGCTTATGGTGAATTCGGCACGTATGAGGTTAACCTGACCCTGCCTGAACCATATATTGTCGGTGCAACCGGAAATTTAGTAAATAGAGGGGAAGTACTGCCTGACTCATTGCGGAAATTATTAAATATTGATAACTACTTAGAGCAACCTAGGGAGGCATCTCTCGATACGGCCTTCGGGAATTGGACGAATTTGAAAACCTGGCGTTTCCGCGCTGAAAACGTACATGATTTCGCCTGGGTGGCTGATCCGTTGTTCAGGATCGATCAGGATCGTTGCGGTGAAACCGATATCTGGATATTGGTTAGAGAGGATAACATTTCGGATTGGTATGACGCCGCAGAGGTGACGCGAGAAGGGATGGAAATACTGGAAAGGGAGATAGGCCCGTTCCCCTATCCTGAATTTACGGTTGCGGATTGCTTTTCGGGGATGGAATATCCCGGGATAGTTTTCTGCAGCGGTTATTCACCGCGCTATAAGCTTCTATTCTGGCATGAGATGGCGCATAATTATTTTATGGGCGCGTTGGGTTTTAACCAGACGGACAGATCGTTTCTGGATGAAGGATTTACCACTTATTGGGAGATCCGCATGATGGAGGAGTTGCTGGGAATGGATAATATATTCCTGGAGAGGCGCGGCTCTCTGGTGGTAATGGACATTAATCGCTGGTATCGCGGTTTTCGTCCTTATTTGCAGAGGCAGAAGAGCGGTTACATCCTGCCGCTGCACTTAGAATCGGATCTGCCGGAAGTTTACATGCAGTATCGGGTTTCCAGTTATTACAAGCCTGCTACGATGCTGTTTGCATTGCAAAATTTCATCGGTGAAGAGGGAATCAGACGCGTAATGCATGATTTTTATGGAAAGTGGAAGTTCAAGCACCCATATGAGGGGGATTTCCTGACCAGTCTGGAGGAAACTCTGGGAACTTCGATGGAATGGTTTTATGATGCCTGGGTGCGGGGGAGTAAAAGCCTGGATTATAGTATCACTAAGGTAGGTGCGAAGAAGCCTGATATAATCGGTCTGCGAATTTGCAGAGAAGGTGATATGATACTTCCGGTTAAGGTTGCAGTCGAAGATGCATCAGGGGATTTAACCTGCTATTATATTCCCTTGAACAGCGAGCCGACACCTCCCGATTGCGCGGTCAGGTTGCCGCGCTGGGATCAACGCCGTGATCCCCATAATGAGTATATTTTCGAGGTTGAGAAGAGGAATTATTTGAAGGCCGAACTCGATCCACAAGGCATGTTGGCCGACGTTAATCCACTGAATAATACAACTTCATGGCTTCCACCGATGAAGTGGGAATTTGACTATCCTTTCAGGCATATGTCGCCGGTGGATGCATATCGCATACGCTGGGCGCCGACACTGTTTTACAACGGGATTGACGGGCTGCAGGGAGGCGTTTATTTTAAAGGGGATTATCTGGAAAGGTGGTCAAAGGTGAGGCTGGCAGCCAGACTCGGCGCGTTGACCGGGCGAGTTTCTGCGGAGTTAGACTATGACGATTCCTTCAGTTTCCTGGGGCGGGGTAGTAACTGGGGACTTTCAGCGTATACTCAAGAAGGGCATCGGGGAGGTGAAATCCGGATTAATCATGAGGAAAAGAAAGGATTTGATGAGCGCGTTCTCTGGGAGGGCGGATTGAAATGGTATATGCATGAATTGTTTGACCGGGAATATCCTCCAAGCCCGGAACTCTGGGAAGATGGTCTGATCAGTGCGCTGGCGCTAAATGGAAGTATCTATCCCAGAATAGGCAGATTGGCGATTACTGCTTCATCGCGGGTCGAAGGAGCGGCCCCTCTAGGTGATTTTGCATATTCTCTAGCTTCGATGGAATTTTCGACTGACTTAGCTATTTCGCAATCGTTTTCATTTAAGCTACGTGGTTTTTTCGGGAGCGCGTCAGAAGGCACTCCTTTCCAGAATTTATTTGGTCTGGGAGGCGGAGGACCGCTTTTACAGACGAGGAATCCCTGGTTGAGGAGCTGGGCGTCCGTTCCGCCAGATTGGAACGGGAGAGCCATAGGTGAGGGAAATTTGAGTGGATACAGCACCGGTTGGCATTACAGCAGAAACGTTACCAGCTTACAAGCTAAGCTGTCCTATGAGGT
>CBDUWK010000447.1:0-2564 GCA_965370905.1 uncultured bacterium
TGAAACCCGATCCTAAAGGATCTGGCCACCCTGTCGCCTTTACTCATAACTCGTCGTTCAAGACTCCCTGCTATTTCATCAGTACCATTTTCCCCGAGGCTGTGAAATCGCCAGCTTTCAGGCGATATATGTAAATGCCAGAAGCGAGGTCAGTACCGTCGAAAGTAATCTGGTGGTATCCGGGTTTTAGCCATTGGTTGGGTAAGGGTGGTTTGCTACCCGCTCCTACATCTCGCCCATATATGTCAAACACCTCCAATTTCACCCAACTCGCCACCGGCAGCTGATAACCGATCACTGTCAGTGGATTAAAGGGATTGGGGTAAGGCCCCCATATTTGAAATTCATATGGCATGGTGGGTGTGGTCGGGGTGACCTGCATAGTACTGTAATAGCCGACCATTTCATCCACCGCAGCGTTTAAGCCCACAAGTCCATCCCCAACTGCAAACATCACCGCCGTATACAGAGAATCGCCTGGAGCGAGCACATAGGGACCTGTGGAAATCAGAACCCGATAATCAAAAACAGAATCCGGATCCGCTTTAAAAGAGCTGCTACACTCTGGAGGAATCCCGGCAAGGAATTGGAATTTCTCATTGTCATTCGCCGGATCTTCATTCCAATTCCACCACTGAAAGGAACACAAGGGCAACGGCGCATCCACCAAAGCTATACCGATATAGCCGGGTGAGAGTCCATAATCGCCCGTATCATCACCTGGTTCGTTGGGATTATCCCCATCCCACATATACCCCATCTGACGCTGTTCCTGATAGGAAGCCCAGTCATCTATGTTAGGCATGTTGGGATCTCCGCTGGCAACGTCGCAGTCAAAAACCCAACCGGTGTAGACGCTGTCGAGAAAATATGCCCCCTGATTATGAAGCATCTGCCGGACAAGGAAAGCTTGGTCGGGCCCTTGTCCAGTCCAGAAGGCATTAACGATCTGTTCAACCGCCAGGTGTAGAGGAAAGTGCGTGGAACCGGTCAACTCGTCGTTGTACCAGGTGCTGTCTACGAGTTGTTCAGCACCGAGCACGACATACCGATCGCCAACCCACCCTGTCAAAGAATGCCATTCATAATCGCCGTAATCAGCCTGTGTGACATGGCGTTCCCCATCCACCACCGCGCCAATCCAGTACCTGCCTTCCCATAAGTAATTCCATCCCAACGTTCCAATCCAACAGCAGGAAGGGAGGACACTATTAGGATCTCCATAAGTCCCGAAATTGGAAATCGCACTGATCAACTGAGATTCCTGGCAGGATGCGCTTGCTGGCGCAAGCAGGACCGCCAGAATGACTATATAATATTTAGCTATCATCTCCACCTCCGCAAAATACAATAATAATATATGTTTTATATTAAATGGTTACAGCTATTTCATTAGCACCATCTTCCTCACTGTGCTGAAATCTCCCGCTTCAAGCCGGTAGATGTACACCCCCGGCGGGTGGCCTTGCTTTCCAGTGGAGCGATGAAGATAGGAAATGTCTTCAATCCGGAATGCCCGCAACGTTTCGTTCTTGACCACGATTGAATCGTTGCCAATGTCCGTTAGAATGCCCTGGTCGGGGACGTCGATTTTCCAGAACCAGAAACGGATTCGATCGCCGGTACGAACCAAAGATGCATCCGTTGAGTCAGCCGCTAATAATGCAAAAGGAACAAGGAGAAGCGCGGCAAGGATCAGAAATTGTCTCATATAACCTCCATTTCTACGAGATTAGTGGGTGGCATGCCCCTGGCTGGTACAGACGGGGCATGCTGGGGATTGGAACAGATCCGTCGATTTGGTGACCGTTCCCGCGAAACTCCTATTCGAGTTCCTCTTTCGTTCTCGTCGATCTCCGTGATAAAATCCAGTAAATGATAAACAACAGACCCGGAAAAGCCAGGGCATCAATCATTAACGGATATAATTGACCGTAAGTTAACAGCCATGTAATATTGGAAGCTATAAGGCTGCCTGTCGTTATGAATCCTCCCAATCCCTCCCACTTCCAGGCGATGATCATACCTACAGTGACACCCAAAGGAAAGAACAGGAATGAGATAGCCTCTCCGATGTTATTAAATGTGCCAAATCCTTCTGTAAATATTTCCCCCAAAAACATTAATAATATAAACGCAACGCTTAGTAAACTCCAAACTCTCGCTATCCAGCGGATGATGGTTACAGGCAGATTTTTACTTGTTGGATCATTCATCTGAGTTTCTCCTCCATTCTGATATACATTATACATCTATAAGAGCAAAAAGGCACAATTGGATACACATCTCCTCAGAGTATGAACCAACTATGCCTTCGTCTTGCGGGCTTTTAAACTGTCCTGGCAAGGTTACCCACACTCAATTGTGATGGGTCTTTTCTTACCGCAGGCTAACCGCAGAATGCAATAAAATCTTATGCGGTATTATGTTAAGAAAACATAATATACAATATTTTATCAATAAAATCAATAAAAATAAAAGTCATTTTCTTTTTAATAAGAATGAGATGTTATCTCACTAATCTAACTTTTTCTCAAATAATATAGAGAAATATCTTGAAATAT
>CBDUWK010000448.1:0-2564 GCA_965370905.1 uncultured bacterium
CATCTACAATGAGATTACCGTAGCCAAATATATTGCCTCTTTCTGTCAGTACGATTTTTTTGTTGCCAGTTGACTCTACTTTTTTAGCTGCATGCAGCATATCCCCTGCAGAAAGGAACTGCCCTTTCTTAATATTAACAATTTTCCCGGTGTCGGCAGCGGTCTGTAGGATATGGGTGTTTTTGCACAGCAGAGCCGGGATCTGAATTATATCCAGAACCTCGGCGGCCTTCTCAACTTCAGCTACTTCGTGGACATCGGAGGTCACCGGAAGTCCGTAATCATCCTTTACCATCTGCAGCAGATTCAGTCCTTCATCAAGTCCGACGCCGTGGTAAGAATTCTGCCGCGTGCGGCTTGCTTTTGTATATGAGCCCTTGAAAATGACATTGATATTCAGATATGCTGCTGTATCGCGCAAGGAGGCTGCCACCTCGCGCGTTAACTGTTCCGTTTCCAGAGCGCAATTCCCGGCAATCAGGAAGGGCTTCTGAAAGAGATCGGCATAGAGTGTTTCCAGTTTCATAGTAGTCCCGCAGGCTGTTAACGGTTTCGTCAATTCACTTTTATGATGATTTTTCCGTAAGGTGAATTATCATGATTCTTTAAAACTTCCTCGATGTCGAAGAGCGACTCTATTTTTATTAGTTTGTTATAACTTTTTTTCCAGAATCTCGAAAGTAGATCCATTGCGCGTATAAACGGCTCCCCGTTGCCATTGAGATGCGAGAAGATGATCCCGCAGCCTCCTTTTGGAAGGTCTTCCGGTATAGTCACCATCTGGTTATAATAGCGACTGATTACAATAATTCTGCCACCTTTTAGAACCGATCTTGAGGCAAAATTAAATCCTGTCGATTGGCCGGAGGCCTCGATGACTACGGAATAGGCACCTTTAGGCGGTGGTTCCATTAACGGTGTTATGGTGTCAGGGAAGGCAACAGACAAATTCTCCGATTTTAGCAAATTAATGTCGAAAACGTCAATTGTAAGCGTGGGACGGAGGCATGACAGGGCAAAGCTGAGCAAAGTACCCTGTCCTCCGCAACCTAAAATTAGAATCTGCTCATCCTCTTTGATTTTCGCTAAATCAAGCGCGTGGAGAGTACAGGAAAGCGGCTCGATTAAAGCGCCGATGAAATCCGGTGACAGTGGGGCCAGGTGACGCAGGTATGAGTTATGAATGTCAACATAATTGGATAAGCCTCTGCGCCTGAAAAGGTTGCAGCCGTTAAGTTCACAGAAATTGGATTTTCCGATCTTGCAGTAAGCGCATCGACCGCAGCGATAGTTCGGATCTACTGCGACCAGATCGCCAGGATCGAAACCTGCAACGTCACCGCCTACCTCCACTATCGGACCATAATATTCGTGGCCGATGGTAAGGGGATAACTGACGTCGGAGCGACCCTTGCAGGAGGAATAATCACCGCCGCAAATAGCGCAATATGCTACTTTGAGCCTCACATAATCCGGAGGTATCGCAGAGGGAAGCGTTTCCTCGATTATTTCCAGCACCCCTGGAGATGTGATCTGAATGTAGGAATTGTTAAGCACTGAGTCCATACAAAATCAGTAGAAAAATATGTTAAGAATCATCATCTCGATATCTGACCGCAGTCACGGCTATTTCCACACAACAGCCTTCTTTGGAAAGGCAATTGACCTCAACCATAGTTGAAACCGGCTTGGCGTGTTTGAAATAGCGGTTGCGAATTTTGGAAATAACAGGAAAATCATTCATATCAGTAACATAAATTTGCGCTTTCACTACGTCGGCTATGGTCGCGCCAGCTTCAGCCAATATGGTTTCGATACTTTCGAATACGTACTCGGTCTGCTTTTCAGGATTGCCCGGTGCAACCACTTCGCCGTTCTCATCCATGGCTTTCTGACCGGTCAGGAAAATCAGGTCTGCTCCCGGCAACGGAATGCTGATTCCGTGCGAATATGCGCCCATTACAGCAGTGAACGGTTCTGCGGGATTGAGGCGCCGAACCGTTGGTTTCGATGAGTTTTTCATCATTTTCTCAAGTGATTATTTTCCCTCCACAGGGGAATGCGGCTACGAAACTAGTCTTTTTTTCGATGCAGGTTGGGGAGGAGTTTGCAGTCTGTATGAATATAACCATGCAAAAAACAAGCCCAAACTTTTGACTTAGTTGGGCTTGGATCGGTAATAACAAAATCTAACTTCTACAGAGGGACACACGGGAATGAATTCCCGAGCTAATATCATTCAGTCCCTACGGGACGTAAAGATTTTTGAGCGTCCCACTTCAGTGGGACAGCAGTAAAATAGCCTGGGAATTAATTCCCGGGCGGAGCTTAGCTGTTTAGATCAGATGAATTTAAAGTAGAGTACCTAAAATTACACTGGTTTCGACCTTCAAAGCTTGTCAGTTATAGCCTGCGCCATTTCCAGTGTGGTAGCTTTTCCGCCCATGTCGTAGGTTCTAACTTCACCAGCGGCGATGACTGCAGCTACTGCATCTTCTATGCGATCAGCTTTTTCTGTCTCGCCGAGCCAATCCAGCAACATCTTGGCTGATAGTATGGTAGCG
>CBDUWK010000449.1:0-2539 GCA_965370905.1 uncultured bacterium
GCACGCTCTTGCCGCATCCCGATCTGCCTATGATGACTATGGATTCGCCAGTTTCAATGGTCAGGTCAACGCCTCGCAGAACGGGTTTATCACCGAAAGATTTGGTCAAGCCTTGAATCTCTATCACGATCAGCCTCTAAAATAGCATGGTGGCGAGAATATAATCTATAATCAATATCAAGACCGCAGAAAGCACAAAGGAGCGGATAGTAGATTTCCCGACACCCTCAGCTCCACCGGTAGTGCCAAAACCTATATGGCAACCGACCAAAGCTATCGCTCCACCAAAGAAAATGGCTTTTAAGAGCCCTGACATAACATCATGTACGTGGAAGAAGTGGGGGATTTCCGCGAAGAATATCTGCGTGGACAGGTCAAGGAACAGAACCGCTACCGCCCAAGCGCCCATGATGGCGATGAAATCGGCGAATATCACTAAAATCGGCAGCATAATGACTGCGGCGAAAAACCTGGGGACGGCAAGATAGCGCACGGAATTGATGGCCAGAGATTCCAGTGCGTCGATCTGTTCGGTGACCTTCATGGTGCCCAGTTCAGCAGCAATGGAAGCTCCCACACGTCCGGCTAACATCAGCGCGGTCAATACCGGTCCCAATTCTATCACGACAGCCTTGAAGGTAGCCAAGCCTAAAAAGCGGACGGGGACATAGCCTTCAATCTGGTAATTAGTCTGCCAGACAGATACTGCTCCGGTGAAAGTGCCGACCAATAACACAATCGGCAATGAATTGTATCCAATGGCAATCATCTGTTCGAGGAGGAGGCTGCGGTCCTTCCACAATCTGCCAGTAAATGAAAGGATCTTTCCTAGAAGGATGAAAAGCGCCCCAGCTTCTGCGAAGAAATTGATGGTAACTGTTCCGAGGCGGGTTATAGCTCTGCGCATGGATTTTCTTGGTTAGTTGAGAGGAAGGCTTAGCGATATAAGACTCGATCCCCTTCTAAATGAAATTTATAACTGCCGAGTTACCGATGCGGTTTGATAACCTGACAGATCGAAAATATGGTTAATATTCAGCGCCCAAGGAGAAATAATAGCGTGGTTTGTCAGTTCTGTCCCAATAGGTGCGCCAGGCGACGTCCCACCTCAGGAGGAAGATGCCCAGGTTAACCCGGGCACCAAATCCGTATCCCATTAACAGATCGTCAAAGGTAGCGTCTCCGTTTTCATTCAAGGTAGTACCGCGAAAACTATCTTTCTCCCCTGCTCCAGCGGTATCCAAAAACAGCGCTCCCCGCACGTTGCGGATGTGCATGGGTAGAGGCCAACCCAGGATGAGGTGCTTTATGAGTGGGTAGCGAAATTCGAGGTTCACCAGGGCAAACCGGGTTCCTGCCTCTGCGTAATAATCGCCTCCTCTGAAAGGTGTGATAAAATTGGAGAAATAGATATCCTCGATATCACCTTCTAATTCACCCTGATAGCGGCGATTGATCCAGTTGCGTTCTCCACCGACGAAAAATTGCATGGGATCATTGCCTTCGGAAAATCCTGCCGTGCCTCGCACTGCGAACTGATATCCGTTGGCGATTTTGAAATAGCGCCTGGCATCGAAAGTAACTGTATGGAAATCCAATCCCCAATTCGGTGCGCCGGGGAGATCGATAAAGTCTTCCATATCGGGACTGGCATAAACTGAAAGTCTGGCACGAGTACCGTTAACTGGTCCGGTAGAACCCCAAAGGATGGTGTCATGCACATAAGCGAGTCCAGGCATGAAGACCCGACGCTTCTCTTGATAGGAGTATTCGTTTAGATACCAATCGTAAGTTTCACGGTCGATCCCGTTAAAATTCAGGCTTCCTTCAAGTCGCGAATAGCGTGAAAAGGGGTAGTCAGCGAAAAGCTGCATGCCGAAATACTTGTCTCTGAAATAGGTATATTTACCTTTTTTATTGTCGTAAAGGTAGAAAAAATATGCGTTATGGTGAACTCCAATTCCGTAATTTATGCGTTTAGGGAGATATAGATACAGCGCTTCAACGTTGGCATTTTCCAGGTCGGAATAAATATCGAGGCTTAAGAATATCTGGTTGTTTCCCAGATGGTCGCTGAAAAGAATTAATCCCATAGCCTGTAAACCGAAAAAGGTGGAATAACCGGCTGCTGCATAGACGATGTCAGGTGAGAACTTAATTTTATAGTCATTAACCTGGTAACTTCCGTTGGCAGTTAAATAATCCGCAGAATCCAGAAAGACTTTCTCCTTTTTCTGGGCAGCTATGCGATAGCGGTCGTCGAAGATCATTCTGCCCATTGGCGCTTCTTCAGAAGGCGTTTGCAGACCCAATTGCTGTGATCCCTCTTCTATACCGCGATCAGCGGGTTCCTCATCTTTTACCATAAACGCGGGTTTTTCATCTCTCGGTATACGTTTAAGAGAGGAGTCGAAGGGATCGCGCAGGAAGTATATATCATAGCCGCCATCGAAGAAGCTGGAGAAAGCTACACTCCCCTGGGGAGACCAAGTGGGTTGGAAGCATCCAGTGAGAAGGTTGGTTATGGCGTAGTATTCAC
>CBDUWK010000450.1:0-2520 GCA_965370905.1 uncultured bacterium
GAATCTGCGTGATCGCCGCCGTCAACGTCGTCTTGCCGTGATCCACGTGACCGATAGTGCCGATGTTCACGTGCGGCTTGGTGCGTTCAAACTTCGCCTTGGCCATGGAGAATCCTCCAATTAAATTCGTTTTGTTCCAACTTAGGGAATTTGTCCCAAAACTAATTGAATCTGCAGGTAATCTTTATCTGAATTGTTCCAGAGCTCGCGACCGGGATCGAACCGGTGACCTCATCCTTACCAAGGATGCGCTCTACCGCCTGAGCTACGCGAGCCAAATTAGGCCAACCAGGTCGGGAATTAGAGCGGGAAACGGGATTCGAACCCGCGACCCTCAGCTTGGAAGGCTGATGCTCTAGCCATCTGAGCTACTCCCGCAAGTATTGTGGGGAGAAGAGGGTTTGAACCTCTGTAGGCCTCAGCCGGCAGATTTACAGTCTGCTCCCATTGACCACTCGGGCATCTCCCCGTGTGAAAACGAGCACACCAACCCACCCATCAATCCGTATGTCATTAAAAAACAAATTGATGTCAGATCCTGTCCTCTTATGTCTGCATCGTTGCTGGCCGAGGCAGAGCTGGCGAAGGGAGTCGAACCCCCGACCGGCTGATTACAAATCAGCTGCTCTACCAACTGAGCTACGCCAGCCTTGATAGAAACTTATAATATAACTAAAACTAATGAAAAGTCAAGTGGTTTCTTTAAATTTTGTTGAATTTTTTTAGACCTTTTTCTTTTCATCTGAGGTTTGGCGGTGTAGGTACCGCTCCGAGCATAACTATTTAATTCCACTTCACCTTCGATAGAATATTTTCTAAAGTGCGATACAGCTTGAAGAGTTTTACATAGATATAATTTTATCGCGACATATAAAACTTAGCTAATTTAACACCGGAAGATCCATAAACAATTCCCCAATCTCACCTTTTCGAACGATTGCCGCGAATCTGCAAAATAGGGGTGGAAATCGATTATAATTTTGTTGCATGTAGCATTATTTTTTCGTAAATATTACGCATGTAAAAAAAACTGGAATAAAGAGAGCCATTCTATGAAATCAAGGTACGTAGTATTTCTTATAGCCGTTGGTCTTATTGTACAAGTCAGCCTGGCGCGTGACGTTACGGTATCCTCGACGTCCCTGGGAAATCTCGCTGAACCTACAGTGGACATATACTATACTTTGGCGAGAACGACACCGGCTATAAACGCCTCCCAACCCATCTGGATTTTCGTCAAGTACTCCAGCGATTTCGGTTCAGCCTGGATGGATACCGATGACCTTTCACTCGCAAATGACTGGAGTGCAGGCGGGCAGACAGGAAGCTCTACGGTTAACCAGAATTTAACCGGGGACGTAGGCGAAGTTACATCAGGTGGATCAAAGACAATTACCTGGACCTGGGGTGCATCCGGCACCGGACTTTCCAGTACCGATCAGGTGCGCGTCCGGGTCTATGCAGTCGAGATGTGCAAGGTGGACGCAAACTCCTCTTACGGGATGGGTGGAGACGGCGGAAACGGTGCTATAACAGCCGGGTCAGCAAACATTGCTGAATTTCATATGCTGAAATACCCGGTGACCAACCGTATGTGGGTAGATTTCCTGAATGATTTAGCAAACACTCACGATGATACTGCCGGCAATGATTATGATTACTGGAATGCTACTCAGAGCCATAGTAGTAGAGGCGGTGTAGATATCAGCGGATCAATACCAAATGCAACCTGGTCGGTAACGACCGGCCGCGATGATTGGCCGGTCATAGGGGTGAACTGGCTGAACGCTTATGACATGTCCCACTGGATGGGTTTGGAGCTACCAACCGAAGAGCAGTGGGAATTAGCTTGTCGCTCGGTAGGAGGTCCTGGTGGGAACACCTACTCCTGGGGAGATAATCCGGTGCCTTCGACCAACCTATGCAATATGAACGGCACTTTCAGTCCCGGAAGGCCGAGTGACGTCAACGATTTTGAGCAGACCTGGTCGGACAGCGGATTAGTAAACCCTTACGGTTTATATGAGATGACAGGTAATGTTTGGGAATGGACTGATACCGAATCTTATGTAGGAGCTTATAACAACTTCATGAGCGGATTAGACTATTGGTCTCCCCCCACCAACGTAATCAATCGAGGTGGAAGCTGGGGAGTCAGTGGAACCTATCTCTATGGATCATCCCGGGCGACTATAACGCCTCATAAAACTCATCAGACATACATCGGCTTCCGCAGCGCGAAAAATTAAGGGATTAAACAGCTTGGTGGCAAGCATGATTTCGAGAGAATTTCCAGATGGTTGAATAATTTTAGCTTCAGTAGTTTTAGTAACGATGGCCAGAGCACAATATGACCGCAGTGAAAGCAGTGGGGATTATGCATTCCGGTAACCCTGCTGAGTTTCTCGGCTTCTGGAGGAAACGATGCGGTTATTCTGGACTGGGCAACTGGAAGTGAAATAGATTTGATGGGATTTAACCTGTACCGATCGATCGAATTGGCGGAAAACTTCGACAGAC
>CBDUWK010000451.1:0-2519 GCA_965370905.1 uncultured bacterium
CATTTTCATCCCCCCGCCAGTCGAGGCAGCCATTCCCCCCATAAACATGAGGATGATCAGAATCAATATCGCCAGGGGATGCCACTGCTCATAATTTGCCGTCACAAAGCCAGTCGTTGTACAGAGCGCCACCACCTGGAAGGTGCTCTCCCTGATTCCAACACCAAAACTCTCGAATCTTCCCCAGGAAGATATCAATACTAAGGCTATTGTAGCGCCGATTACTCCTACATAAAATCGAAACTCTGAATCGCGTAGATAAAGAATAGGTCTCCCTGTCAGACCTCTGAAGTGCAAAGCGAAATTTGTTCCTGCCATGAGCATAAAAAAAATGATTACCCAGTGCACCCAGGGGTTGTCATAAGCTGCAATCGAAGCATTACGCGTGGAAAATCCTCCCGTCGCCATCGTACCGAAAGTGTGACAAAGAGCCTCAAATAGATCCATACCACAAATCATCAAAAGCACTGTCTCAAGTCCTGATAATAGTACGTAAACACCCCATAATAATTTTGCTGTCTCACGGATTCGCGGAGTTAGTTTATCTTTTGTCGGACCAGGTGCTTCGGCTTTAAAAAGCTGCATCCCCCCAATTCCCAATACGGGTAGTATCGCCAAGGAGAAGACGATGATACCCATTCCACCCAGCCAGTGCGTAAAGCTACGCCAGAATAGTACACTCCGTGGCAGGACCTCGATGTTGGTTAGTATGCTGGCTCCAGTAGTGGTGAAACCAGACATCGATTCGAAAACCGCGTTTGTCAGCGAAGGGATAGTGCCGGTTAGAAGGAAGGGTAGTGCCCCGAACAGCGCCATGGCAACCCAGCCGAAAGTGACTATGGCAAACCCTTCCCTTATCTGAATCCCCTGGCCTGGATTGCTGAGTTTCCAGCATAAGAAACCGATACCAGACGTTATCACTGCGGCAACGGCAAAGTGAACCATCTGATCTTCGTGGTAATAAACCGCCCACGCTGCTGATAGCAGCATGAAGCCTCCCAAAAAGACCAGAAGCACTCCCAAAAAGTTTAATACGGGTCCGGCTTTCAATTTATTCGAACCAGGAATCTACTTTATGCCGTGCGTCGGGAAGATAGAATACCAGGGCTTCATCGCCCGGTTTTACCTGCGTCTCACCTGTGGGAATTATTGTCTCCTCCTGTCGGCGGATAGCCCCGATGATCGAACCATCGGGAAATTTTAGCTTTGCCAGAGGCTTCTTGGTTATTTTGGATTTGTCACCCACAGAATATACGATAGTCTCGGCATCTATACCTCTGACCTGTGAAAATGACAGAACCTTTCCATGACGGATGTACTTCAATATCGCGTTGCTGGTCAGTATGTGTTTGTTGGCGCCTATCTCTAAACCTATGGCACGTATGATGGGAAGGTAAAATTTCTTTTCAACCGTTGTTATAATTCGCTTTACTCCTAAATGCCTGGCTACCAGTGAAGTAACAATGTTCGTTTCATCGCTGCCGGTACACGCCACAAAAGCATCCATGTCTATCAGACCTTCTGCTGCGATAACGTCTATGTCCCGACCGTCAGCCTCTACGACCAAAGTATCTGTTAACCGTCCCGCCGCTATTTGTGCTTTCTCAGGATTGGAATCAACTAACTTCACGCTTATTCTGGTGTCGTCCTGCAACCCTTCAGCTAATAAGAACCCCACTCTACTGGCGCCCAGAATCATAACGTCCTGTGTGTTCCCTAACGCTTCAGGTTCGGTCAGGTTGAAAACCTCATGAGCTGCATCGGCACGTGAGATAACGTATACCAGGTCATCTTCTTTGATGAGATGATCGCCGCGGGGGATCAGAGTCTCATTATCCCTCGAGATGGCGGCGAGACGATAAGGGATTTTTGTGAAGTGCTGAGCGAGCTCGATCAAGGTTTTGCCTACTGCCGGCGATTCGGAAGAGAGCTTTATGCCTAAAAGTACGACTTTTCCATCAAAGAATTCTATTACATCCGTTGCCGTAGGATGCTTGATCAAACGGATGATCTCCTTGGCGGTTTCCAACTCAGGGTGAATCATCAGATCGATGCCGATCCTCTCCGGGCGCAATACTGAATCCTCGTAACTAAGCTCGTGGTCCCGCACTCGTGCGATTTTGGTGGGAACACCGAATTCCCTGGCAATCATACACGCCAGGATGTTACCCTCGTCAGAGTTTGTGACTGCTACTACCATATCAGCTGTGGCGATGCCCGCCTCTTCCAACATCTTTTGGCCAGTGGCATCTCCTTCAAGAGTCAACACGTCCAGCGATTTCGCTATGCGCTTATAGCGTTCGTGATCGGATTCCACCACCACCACGTCGTGATTTTCCCTGGCTAATTCCTCTGCCAGATAAAATCCTACTTCTCCTCCGCCGACTATTAAAATTTTCATGGCTTATTTGCTGTGAGTCATTTGGACCTGCGATTACCTCCCTAATACTTCCTTTACAGCTCTCCTCGCAGATTCCGTGAAGTCCTTACTCTCACCTTCATAATTCACACAAGTGTCC
>CBDUWK010000452.1:0-2515 GCA_965370905.1 uncultured bacterium
GTGGATTATCCGTGTAGCTCGTAGCAGTCGCTGGGAGTGAGGCTAAATACGCGCCATCACGCTCGACTTCAACTGACGTGATCGGGTATGAGCTGATCGGGTTGCCGTTGACAGTTAAAGTGGGGAGATCCCAGGCAAGATCGCAGATCAGATCGCCACCCGGATCGGGTGTAGCGGTGAAGTTTTCACACGCAGCAGGTACATCTGGTAACGCGCCTGCTGGAAGATATTCCATAACCCATAACTCATCAGGAGTTCCCTGGTTCATTCCTACCAGTGTTGTAAATAACGGATTGTATGAATCCGTGAATGCCAGACCGCCGGCAATTGCTGACGCTGGACTCATCGGGGCCGGGACGTAGTAATTCTCTGTAGAAGCACCGGTAGTGGGATTCAGTCTGTGCACAGTTGTCAGCGGATAAAGGGTCGTGGGTGATACCTGGCAGAAAGCCCACAGGTAGGGACCACCAGCCGTCATGTCATCCCAGGCAAAGCCGTACTGCGATGCGGCAGCCGCATCGGCATTGAAGGTTCGGATAACCGCTCCAGTACGGTCGAATTCGGTAACTAGAAGACCCCAATTCGATACGTAGAAGTGATCTGTAGCCGGATCGTACGCTAATGCACGAGTGGTCGCTACTCCTGCCGGTTTGGGGATATTCAATGCGGGTACTGGATCTCCGTTGGTGTCGTAACACAGAATAGTCGGATCTTCGTTACCCATGTACAGATACGTTCCATCATAAGCGATGTCTCTGCAACCCCAGCTAACGTTGATAACCGGAAGATCGACTTCCCTTAAAAGTGCACCGGTATTGTCCAATACGTAGAGGCGAGGATCGCCACCATTGCGGCCGGTAACGAAAAATCTGTCGTCTGCAAACTCGACCCCCAGACATTGTGAGTCGCCCGTGGCTCCGGCTCCGGAAGCGTCAAGGCTAAATAAAATGTCCCACTGATCATCAGTTCCAGGCGGCTGTGCCACAGGACCAAGATAAGGAGTTAAATCCATCTTAGAGTTCTCAATGGCAAGCTCCTTGGCTGTGCTTGCCAGGCAAGTGCCCGCCACCAGCACTAAGACTAGACAAATGACTGCAGCTTTCATTACTCTTGTCATAGCTTTCCCTTTCCTTTAGTAGTTTGGAGTTTTTAACTTTAGTTTTATATGTATTACCTATCTGTCCGAATGGCTGGGAGCTCAAGTAGCCAATATAATAGTTTAAAGGTAGTAAATGATTTTGAATATAATTAAAAAATTTTATAAAGTCAAGCATTATTTCGCACTAACTGAAGAATATGAGGTAAAGTACTAATAATTTTAAGTCATTAATAAACAGAACAGTATGTTATTAAACTGAGAGTTCACGAATTAGAATCCGAAATTTCAGTCTGTCTATTGATCCCACCGTAAGTCTTGGAAGAAGATAATGAGGTTAATATTGCAAGATTTCGGAGTAGTTCAAGACAACCCCTCCACCCAGCGTACAATATGCTTGACTTTGGTTTCATTTGGTGATAATATTCAGTCTGCCTCGGGAATCTAAAAACAGGAAACGAAAAAAGGTGTACAAATGTATTTGACAAATGGACATTATTTTGCTATATTATTTAGCTTAATAAGCCACCGTAACTCAGCTGGTAGAGTAGCTGATTCGTAATCAGTTTGTCGGAGGTTCGAATCCTCTCGGTGGCTCAAGTGAGCCCGCATATTCAGCGGGATTTTTATATACTAACAAGGTAATAACTCCGTGGATCAAGTAGTAATAATCGGTGCTGGACCCTCCGGGTTGGCAGCCGCATGGGAACTTTCCAAAAATGGTGTTCACGTCGTTTTAGTGGAGCGTCTGGGACAAGTTGGTGGGTTGGCGAGAACTATACGCAGGAACAACGCGCGGTTTGACATGGGACCTCACCGATTCTTTACCAAAAATTCCGAAATCCACCAGTTGTGGACAGATATGTTAGAAGAGGATCTGCTCTCCGTAACGCGCTTGACGAGAATTTTCTACAACAACAAATTTTTTTATTACCCCTTAGTTCCCATGAATGCTCTTTTTGGTATTGGCCCCGTAAAGGCAGTTGGAATTATTTCCAGTTACTTATCAGCAGGGATTAAAGGGAAGATTTCACCTGCGAAACCTATAACCTTTGAAGACTGGGTGGTTGCTCAATTTGGGAGAAAACTCTTCGATACCTTCTTTAAAACCTACACCGAAAAAGTCTGGGGTATCCCTTGTTCGCAAATCGGAGCTGACTGGGCTGGACAGCGCATAAAAGGGCTTTCCCTTTGGAAGGCTGTGGTCAACTCCCTTGTAAAACCTAAGAACAAAAATATCAAAACCTTAGCAGATGAATTCGTCTACCCTCGTCTCGGAGCCGGAATGCTGTTTGAAACAATGGCAAATTTCGTCGAACTTTATGGCGGTGAAATCAAGCTGAACCATGAGGTGAAGGGTTTTAGACGAGAAGGGTGCGAGATTAAGTCAGTTATGGTGAAAAACTCACAAGGTGAGAT
>CBDUWK010000453.1:0-2510 GCA_965370905.1 uncultured bacterium
GTGGGTTACCAGATTTGTCACGAACGCGATTGAGTAGGGATAGAAACAATAAACTAAAGCCGCGATGCCACCCGTTGCGGGGGTAAAAAGCGCTACGCCTAAATAATACAAAATGAGGATGACCAGCGCATCGAAAATGCTCTGTAACAGCCGCACAATTACTATCTTCGGTCCATAATGATACTCATCGGTCATACCCAAAGCACTCCACCCCGAAGTCGGACCGAAAATATAGCGAATTGTCCCCAAAAATACGGGATATAGTGGTTCGAAGAACGCAGTCGGTGTGTCGGCTCTTATGACCCCCCACAGCGCGTTCAGGTCTTCGTCGCGTATGCGTTCAGGTCTGGTCATCAACACCGCGCGCAAGGAGTCGGAAACAGAATCAGGAATACCGACCATCTCCTGGCTGATCATAATACCATCGCCTCCGGCGATGTGTTCAGCCATGTCCAGAAATACCGGTTGATCGGCCAGCGGCAAGAGCCTCTCACCTAAGATGAAGGTTAGTCCTAATCGTAAAGAAAGCCCGATTATGAATATTAGTAGTACGGTACGAGGTTTGCCCAGGAAAAGGAAAAATGTCCGAATTACGTTCAAGTTATATCACCATAATTTATCCATTGAATCTCATGTAACGCAAGTTGTGATTTAATCTCTGGATCCGTGAGGGCATTTAGCTCTTCTTCCCAATGATACTTCCAACTGGTATTGGAACTTAAATTTACGTTATTATCGCCGGGATGAACCATGATCTCGGTCACACCTTCGCCGATTCTTGGTAAAATGCTGCGCCAGGTTGTCTTATCGAACTGCCCGCCACAGGCAAAACCGAAAAAGCTATCTGTCGATGAAATGCCTGAATCGGTAAAAATCCTTCGAGCTTTTTTTGCTAGTAAGGTGAGCACTCTACCTTCTAATTCCCTCTTTATAGACTTCGATCTATAACTCAATGACGGATCATCAACAGGAATCCGAACGCGTTCTATCCCGAATTTTTTGCAAAGTTGTGCCACCATAGAAGCGATGCTCGGAATCACGTGCAGATGCTGGTGACTGTCGATATGAGTCGGTTTAATGCCGCAATCAATAGCCTTGGCCATCTGAGATTCCAACTCGACATATATCTCCTCGCTTGCAATTTTCCTGAGAAGGTAATCCCTCATAAATACTTTATGCGAAGATGGCAGACGCCCGCCTTCTTTCACTAATGATCTAATTTTTTCGGGTTCAGAAACCGGTTCCTGATCGACCAGACAGAGGTGAATTCCCACACCCAGTTCGGGATTATCCTTTAATCCCTCAACTGCTTGAGTAAAAGCTGACCCACCGATCAGGATCGTCGTGCTGGTTACGATCCCTTCCCGATGGGCTCGAAATATGCCATTATTGACCGACGGATGAAGCCCTAAATCGTCAGCATTGACAATCAACTGTTTCGCTTTAATTCTCCCCGCCATGATCTCGATAATGGTGGCGGTAATAAGTCCACATTTCTGCTAATATTTTGAATATTACCGAAGGTGATGCCAGAGTTGAAACACCTTTGGTCCGGGCATAGTACTGTACCCCAACTTCTTTCACAATAAAGCCGTACTTTCGCGCTTCAATTAAAAGTTCCGCATCGATGAATGATCCCTGCGCATGAAGTTTTGCCTTTTTCAGAACGTCCTGTTTTAGAAGCTTAAAAGAGAAATTGACGTCACGCACCTTCAGACCGAATAGCAATCTGATCATCCAGTTATAACAACGTGAGTATATCTTTCGCTTTAGTGGCTCATCCCGATTGAGGCGATATCCGGTGATAAAATCCACTTCATCCATCATGGGAACAGCCCAGCGTAAATCGTTCATGTCGATGGGATTATCCGCATCTGTGTAAAATACTAACTCTTTTGAGCTGTTGTCAAATCCGGTTCGCAGCGCCCCACCCAAACGGGTGTTGATTTCATGGTGAATAACCCGGACTTGAGGTATCTCCTGAGCCATCCGTTCCGCAATCTCACCTGTACGATCCTTCGATGCGTCATTGATGACGAGTATTTCCCAGTCGTCACTAATCTCACGAAGTACTTCCACTGAATTCATCACTGCCTGTTCAATGTTATCTTCCTCATTGTAGGCAGGTAAAAATATTGAGATACTGTAGCGCTTCTGTGGTGATTCGGTCATATAACTAAGAGACTGGATATGGTTTATTCCTGAACTTGCAATATAGATATACTGCAGAAAATACTGCTAATATGATCATGAAAGGATCCACCGGTAATCGGTATCGTAAACCCTCATGGGTGAGGCTGTAAAACAGTATGAAATAGCCCACGACCGCCCAGAGCGGCAGAGTTATCGCTAACCTCTTCCATCCTAAAAATAGTGATGCCAAAAATCCTAATAGAGCCGGGCCGTAAAATATTAGAGAAATCCCGGATAACAGCGGCCCCTGTAAACCTATTCCCTTGTAGCCAATAGTCCACTTGAATCTGATCCAGCATAACTCCAGGAAGAAACCT
>CBDUWK010000454.1:0-2487 GCA_965370905.1 uncultured bacterium
AGCATCACCGGAAACCTCCAAACGACTTTTCCACTCCTTGAAATCCCGGGAAGCCAACATGGGGATGAAATAGAGCGCAATAGCCAGAGAAGCGAGGAGTGAGAACACCACGGTCAGCGCCATGTCACCGAAAACTTGGCCGGCGACACCCTCGACGAAGACGATGGGGAAGAATACGGCGATAGTGGTCAGCGTAGAAGCGATCACGGCGCTGCCAACTTCGCCGGCGCCTCGCGCCGCAGCTTTGAGGATGGAGTCCCCCTCTTCCCGGCAACGGAAGATGGATTCCAATACTACGATGGAATTGTCCACCAGCATGCCGATTCCTAAGGCTAAACCACCCAATGACATAATGTTCAAGGTAACATCAGACATCTGCATGGGTGCGAAGGTGGCAATGACAGAAATGGGAATGGCGGTTCCGATGATTAAGGTAGAAGCGACATTTCTGAGGAAGAAAAACAGGACCAGGATGGCCAGTACACCACCGATAATAGCGGTGTTGCGAACCTCGGAGATGGATGCTTCAACGAAAGTCGATTGATCGGAGAGAAGGTCGATATTCATTCCTTGCGGCAGTGCGGCAACCAGGAAGGCAGGTCGGTAAAAGGCATCGCTTCCCTCCGCCTTTTCGCCTGTGGTTTTTCTTTCAGCTTGAGCTTTCTGGTGAGCTTCCCAGCGGGCTTGTTGCTGAGAGGTGCCAAAGATCTCGTCACGCACATTCTGGGCAACTGTCACTAAATTGGCGTCTGCTTCTTTGTATATAGCTATTTCGACCGATTCCTGTCCGTTAACGCGGGTGATCACTTCGCGATCCTTAAAGGTCGATCTGACCGTAGCGAAATCACGCACGTGGATGGGCACAGCGCCCTGATATTTTACTATCAGGTCTCCGATCTCATCCAGATCGGCAAATTCGTTGAGCGTCCGCACTACGTATTCAGTGTCGCCATCCTTGAGGTTGCCTCCGGCGATATTGATGTTCTCCTGGTACAGACGTTGATTAACCTGAGATATCGATAAGCCCAGATTAACCAGCTGATTTTCGGACACATCCACCCGGATCTCTTCTTCATAACCTCCTTTTACCTTAACTGCGGCCACGCCAGGAATTTTCTCAAGCGTGCGTTTAATCTCTTCATCGGCAAGATAGCGGAGGGTAAAGAGATCCGTTCCACCGTAAAGACCGAGACGTAAGATTGGGTCGAGGGTCGGATCATAACGAAGAATGAGGGGTCGGTTGGCGTCCTGGGGTAGAAATACCTGGTCGATTTTTTCACGGATCTCCTGCATGGCCTGATCCATATCGGAATCCCAGCGATATTCGATAATGACATCGGACATTCCGGACTGGGAGACCGAACTGATGGCGACCAGACCGTTGACCACACCGAGGGTCTGTTCCAGCGGTCTTGAAACCGCCATCTCGACTTCCTCTGGAGCGGCGCCGGGATATTCCGTGCGGACGGTCAGAGTGGGATAAGAAATTTCCGGCATCAGGTTTAAAGAAAGCCTCTGGTAAGAGAGGCTTCCGAAGACAACCACAGCCAGAAAGATCATCAGGATGGCCACCGGGCGCTGGGTGGCGATCTCAAAAGCTCGGGAATAACTTTTTTTGGTTTCTTTATCGGAAATAGTCATAGAACTTATTTTCTATTTGCCGGCGGTTAAATTGAATCTCACTTACCGGCATCAGGGAAAAAGCGATGGCACAGATGAATCAGTCTGATTGATCCTGGGACAGAGCCATAATCAAAGTAGAATCGAGGGAGACGATGCGAATCCCGGTAGAGTCCTTCAGAGTAGACTGTCCGACTACAACCACCTGGTCGCCCGGATCCAAACCTTCCAGAGCTTCGAAGCGATTGCCGTTAGCGAAACCGATTTTGACTCGCTGCTTTACGGCGATGGTATCACGGATCAGGTAAACCCATTTGAGGTCATTTTCGTAGAGAAGAGCGCTCTTCGGGACGAGCGTGGCATCAGCATGGGTATCGATAATGATTTCCGCGCGGACGAACATACCGTTCCTGAGTCGGTTTTTACGATCCTTGATCCCCACTGTAACTTTGCAGGTGCCAGTCATGGGATCGACTACCGGGCTTATTCTCTTAATCCACCCGGGGAAGCGGTCCTTTAACGCTATTTCAGAAGAGATAAAAGCTTTCTGACCTCTGACCAATTTAAACAGATCTCTCTCCGGCACCCAGATACGGCAGATTTTTTCGGTAGGATCAGTAATGATAAAAAGTTTATTGGTAACGTTTACGAGGTTACCGACGTGCACCAGCCGCTCCGCAATGACTCCAGAAATGGGTGAGCGTATGGTGGTGCGTTCCCGCGTCAATCGCGCTTTGTCACGCACGATTTCTGCTTGTTGCAGTGTGAATCGGGCGCGCTCGAATTCTTCGTCCGGAATCAACTGCTGAAGGTGCATCTGTTCGAGTCTCCGGAAAGCAGCTTCTTGCTGCTGGTAGTCCACTTCCG